>JALTMC010000850.1 GCA_027005175.1 Myxococcales bacterium | reverse complement strand
ATCACCTCCGGCCTCGGCATACAGTGAAACCCTCGGGTGTTTCCAGTATAATAGGTATACCTCAGGTCCATTGGTCGATAGAGAATCGGTTGAATCAACTCTTCCTTGCAGCCACTGCGACGAAGGTCATCCTGAGCCCAAGCGACCTTCCAGTCACGAACATCGTTTCCCAGATGAAAATGCTCACGAGCTTCTTCCACAGGCATCCCTACCAACCGTTGCGTCACCTCTCGAACCTCTTCAGGAGTCCAGTGAATGGTTAATCGATCCCGCGCAGTCGCCACTCCCACCGAGTGGATGGGAAAGATATCTGTAACTTTCCAACCTCGTTCGTAGCGATCAAGATACTCTGTGGAGTGAGGAACAAAGAAGTAAAAAGGAGCAACAGAAGAGAGTTCCCGCCACGGCGTAGAGGTAAGCTCCAAAGCCTCCAGAGATGACAGTTTCTTTTTTCGTAATCCCCACATATCCGCAGAATACAGTTGACACCGAGAAGAGTGCTCCGGCCTCTTTACCGCCAGCATAATCACAACCCCCTGCGAGATAGCAAAGATATTTTCGTCTCGTGTACCTTCCGGCGTTTGTTCTCGCTTCCGTATATTGCCATGCAGGTTTAAAAGATAGATGGAATGAAAGGTTTGCATCAACTGCTGACGCATCCCTCGGAAGGTAGGGTTGTCCAGAAAACCATTGTTACAGACAAAGGCTAAGATCCCTTGCTTTCTTTGCTGAATCCACCATTGTGACAATCGTACAAACTTAACATAATCGTCTTGCAACCATTTTACATTGCGTTCGCCCAAGGGCTCTCCATCGAGTTCGTAATAGCTTCCCACAAGAGAGCCATCGGGTAACTCTCCTTTGAGCAAGCCATCGATCCACGCTCCTTTGTTTCCAGAATGCCCTAGGTATGGGGGGTTCCCAACAATCACCAGGGTCGATTCTGGTGTCAGATGCTCGCCCCAATTTGTTTGCTCAAGTGCATTGCATTGTTGAAGATAAGGAAACGAGAGATCGTCGAGATAGCTCCATTTGTCTCTTACAGCTTCAGGCAGATCATCACCTCGAACCTGTGATGCCAAGATCTGTTTAGTTATGCCCATAGGTTCTTCCAGAAGTTCGAGTCCCATCAACAGGCTAGAGAGCCGCGAGGAAACAAATCGTTGCCATCCACAACTGTCGTTATGTTGAAGAAAGTCTCGTCGTATGTGTTGCAACAAAAAAGACAGAAAGACACCCGTTCCACAAGCTGGATCAACAACGTTGACAGACAAATCTCGAAAGCCATCGTGCAAAGAGAGATGTGTCTGCAAAAGAGACTCTACGGAGCGAATCATATAAGAAACAACGGGCTCTGGTGTGTAATATACACCATGTGACTTGCGCAGCTCAGGAGATCTTGTGGCGAGAAGAGCTTCATAGTCCCGCTGAGGCCCACGAGAGGGAAAACTGGAGTCAGACATGACTTGCCCTGCTCAAGCGACACCCACACAACACCACAAGGCTCGGAGCCGTCACAGAGGAGGATTTCGGATGTCGCAACGATGATTTAAATACACCTGACAACACCACAAGGATCGGAGCCATCACAGAGGAGGATTTCGGATGTCGCAACGATGATTTATTTTCGAAAAAAGTTTCGGACATCGCGCTTGAGGATGCCTTTGAAGGACCACCCGGAATTTCCGTCTCCAGAAAAGAGCTTGGCGATACCGGGATGGGAGGAGAGGCCTTGTAGAGCCTCCAGGACAGGTTTCTGGTGTTCGGGATCAAGAATTTTTTCCAAATCTCCAACAGCACGCCCCACAAGTTGACTGATCGTCTCTTGCTCTTCTTCGTCGGTGTTTTCGAGCAAGTCGTCAAGAAGTTTGATGAGGTATAAAAGAGACTCTTCAAAGACATCGGAGCCGGGCTCTGATTCTCGAAGATCCTGAAGAAGCAACCCCCAACTGACAGAGAAAAAGAGATCGGGTGGAAGCTTGGACAGACCTGGCAACAATTGAAAAAAGCGACTGAGACTGGTTTCCTGGGTAGGTTGTTGCAACAGCTCAATCACACCAGAGAGTTTGTACTGGCTTGTTTTTGTCGAGGGCTGTCGATCGGTATCCTGAATGAGTTCTTTCTTTTGAGGAGGGAAAGCCTCTTCCATTCCACGATCTTGTAGCTCTTTGAGGGCACTGGCCAGTTGTGCTTCGACAGCTTCTGCCGAAGCTGGACGTTCGAGTGGGAGCTTTGCCAACATCTGCATAATGAGGTCATTGAGCTGCGTGCTGGCCAGCGGAGGGCGATGGTCAGAGACCGGATCAGGTTGTGCCGTCACATGTTGATAAAAAAGCTGCATCGAATCTTCACTTTGGAAGGGCAACGTGTAGGCCAACATCTCATACATAATGAGGCCAAGAGAGTAGAGATCAGCAGCAGGTCCTGCATCATGTCCACCCTGAATATGCTCAGGTGCTAGATACTCCGGTGTCCCCATCACCATTCCTTGCTCTGTCAGACGAGGCCCGTTGTCGTCGATCAGACGAGCAATTCCAAAATCAAGAACTTTCACTTGAGGAAGAGAGGACGAGGTCTTGACCAGAAAGATATTCTCTGGTTTGAGATCACGGTGCAAGACTTGGTGTTCATGAGCAGCACTCAACGCCCCACAGACTTGCCTGGAGATCTCGATAACTTCCCACAACGTGAGCTTCTTTTGATGCATCAAGTTGAGTAAAGGGACTCCCTCCAAAAACTCCATCACGATATAGAGACCGATATCTTCATTGTAACCGAAGTCGGTTAAGAAGACGATGTTGGGGTGTCGTAGCTTGCTACAGACCACAGCCTCTCTCCGAAATCGCTCGTTTAAGACAGCGTCTTTCGATAGCTCCGGATGCAAAACTTTCACAGCATAAGGCGTTTGCAAAACGGTATGTTCTGCTCGATATACGGTGCCCATGCCACCCCTGCCCAGCTCACTTACAATCTTGACATTGCCCAAAGTAAGCCCAATACAATCCGCATGCTCAACCGCTTGTTCCGCTGCTTGTGTCATCAGCACCTCCTCCCCAACAAAAGAATGTTTGACCGAAATGAATACCCGTTATAACAAGAGCTACGCCATAACGTATACCCGCTCAGATACTGTAAGAAGCCCAACTACCCCCATTTTTCATAAAGATCGAAACATTTCAACACGATGCACCTGTCTTCATAAAGATCGAAACATTTCAATACGATGCACCTGTCAGTCGCCGTATGATGTCCCAAATTTCGTGTGTGCTCTCTTTGTCATACGAAGCCCAGGATGATTGCGTTTCCTTTCCTTGCAGGAAATATCGGCCGCTCCAGTCCTCAATGGTGGGTGAGGAAGCAAGAAAGAGTGCCGATGCTGCGGCTTGTTTGGGAGAGACTCCCTTGAGAGCATAAAGAATCGCAGCAAAAGGACGCACAAACCAGGGGATATGCTCTTTGCTCTCTGTTCGAACCAAACCGGGAGAAAAGCAGTTGGCTGTCACTCCTGTATCCTGCAGAAGTCGGGCCAACTCATACGTCCACATCACGCGAAGAAGAGCACTTTGACGTGCGGCTTTGGTCCCACTGTAGCCATCTCGAAGCTGAATATCATCAAAGTTAATGGCCCCTTTCCGGTGAATCTCACTTGTGACATTGATGATCCGAGAAGGCACACTCTTTTGCAACACATCTGTAAGCAAGTACGTTAATAGAAATGGACCGAGGAGATTGGTTGCCAGCGTCATTTCGATACCATCCACAGAGATCTGACGAGAGTATAATGTGACAACATCCAGGTTGAGCAAGACATCCAATCGGCGATACTTTCGCTTAAACTCCCGAACCATCTGTCGAACCGAGGTGTGGTCTGAAAGATGACCCACAATCACGTCTGTTTTCACGCTGCCTGTGTTGTCCTCAATAACGTACTGTAATAATTCTCCTGCTTCCCTATCGCGACACAACAAGACTACCGTCGCGCCTTCCGCAGCCAAACCCACCGCTGTAGCTTTTCCCAAAGCTGAGGTGGCTCCTGTGACCAAACAAACTTTACCTTCCATCATCAGTTCAGTTCCAGCCAGGTTTGCACCCGAGTTCTGAGGACGACTCTTATTCCATCGCATGATCAATGGAGCGAAGCACTGCCTCTGGTGTTGCAGGGATGGCCAGTTTTACCTCGTGACCAAGAGGTCCAAAACTTGCGATTGCGTGATGCAGGGCAGAGAGGACAGCGATAGCCAGCATAAAAGGAGGCTCGCCTACGGCTTTACTCCCGTGAATCACGTCGTCTTGGGTCGCGCGTTGAAGCAGAGCGACACGGAAGTCGAGTGGAGCCTCTCCAACCGCAGGGATCTTGTAGGTATCGGGGGAGTGTGTGCGTAGATGACCTTTGTCATTCCAAACCAGCTCTTCACAAGTCAGCCATCCCAAACCTTGAAGAAAGGCACCTTCAATCTGTCCACGATCAATCGATGGAACCAAGGAATGTCCCACATCGTGGAGGATATCTGCTCGAAGCAAGCGATGCTCCCCGGTAAATCGGTTGACCTCCACTTCCAACACCGCACCACCATAAGAGAAGTAGTGAAACGGTTTTCCCCGCCCCAGTGAGGCTTCGTATTTAATGTTCGGTGTGCGGTAAAATCCTGTGGATGACATGGAGATCTGACGATTGTAGGCTTCCATGGTCACAGCCGAAAAAGCGACACGAGAACTCTCGTCATTCTCCAAAAACGCCCAACCATCGGCAAAAACAACATGTTCCACCTTATCGCTGGACAGCTTTAGCAGGTCGGCTGCGACAGGTCGCAGCCGGGCCATTAAGATCTCGCACGCATTCTGTACCGCTGCACCGTTGAGGTCTGAGCCACTGGAAGCGGCCGTTGCAGAGGTGTTGGGCACTTTGTCGGTAGCGGTGGTCATCAAGCGAATATCTTCCACAGGAACACCCAGTTCATGGGCACAAACAGCCAGCATCTTGGTGTGCAGGCCCTGTCCCATCTCTGTCCCACCATGGTTCAATTGAACAGAACCATCCGCATAGATATGGACCAGCGCACCAGCCTGGTTGAGTACGCTGTTCGTAAAGGAGATACCAAATTTAATCGGTTGAAATCCAATCCCGCGCTTGGTCCATTGTGATGTTTTGTTGAATGCATCAATCGCGGCGCGTCGTGCCGTATAGTCGGAACTGGCCATCAACTCATCGTATACACGTTGCGAGCGATCGGCGGGAACCTCTTGAAAATAGGGTGTGAGGTGACGTGGCGCAGGGCCGTAGAAGTTGCGCTGACGGACCACGGCAGGGTCCAGACCCAACGTTGCAGCCGCTCGATTAAGGACAGCCTCTATCACCACCATGCCTTGTGGCCCACCAAAGCCCCGAAACGCTGTGTGAGAGACTGTGTTGGTTTTGGCAACTCGGGCCGAAAAGTGAAGGTTGGGTATATAGTATGCATTGTCGAGATGGAACATATAGCGATCGAGAATAGGACCAGACAGGTCACAACTCCACCCACCATCAGAATAGCCCTCGACGCGCAACGCCAACAGGTTTCCGTTATCATCAAACCCCGCATCGTACCGGGAAAAGAAAGGGTGTCGTTTGCCTGTTTGGGTCATATCTTGGTCACGATTAAGCCACACCTTAACCGGCCGCCCCGTGTGGAAGGAACCTAAGGCTGCGAGCGCAGCAAAGATAGCACCTTGTGTCTCTTTGCCTCCAAATCCACCTCCCATTCGTTTGACTTCCACCACCACATCGCGGCTTCGAATGCCAAGCACCTCAGCCACTTTGGCCTGGACCTCCGAAGGGTGTTGTGAGGATGACACGATTTTATAAGAGTGATCTTCTTCTGGAATCACAAGGGCTGCGTGAGTTTCCAGATAGAAATGGTCCTGCCCTCCCGTCTCAACCTCTCCCTGAAATCGCAAGGGAGCTTCTGCCAAAACCTGGTCCACATCACCCCGTTTCATCACATGAGGTTCTGTCAGAAAGGAGCCCTGTGCGACAGCATCACGTAGAGAGAGGATCGCAGGTAGCTCTTCCCACTCCAACACAATGGCTGCTGCCGCCTTACGGCATGTGACATACGAGTCAGCCACCACAAACGCCACACTTTGACCCACTGTAAAAACTTCATCCGTAGCCAACAGAGGTTCATCGTGGGTAAACGGTGCGATATCATTGTGACCGGGGATATCTTTGGCTGTCAGAACTGCCGCAACACCTGGTATTTCTTTGGCAGCACGGACATCACATGTGACCAAACGACCACGAGCAATCGGTGAAGGCACAACCATGCCCACAAGCATATCGCGAGGCGCAGGGATATCATCGACATAGACCGCATCACCTGTCACATGGAGATAGCCACTCTCATGAAGAGCAGACAGATGCAATGGACTCTTTGGACGCGGGGAAGAATCAGCCTGTGGCTTCTTTAAATTCATGACTGCACCTCATCCAAAACAACGGTAGCTGTGGGTCGATAGGGCAAACGTGGATGAGGATCTTTGCGTGTTTCAAGCAAGAACCCTCGCAGTAAGTTACCCGCAACCTTGTGTCGATACCAAGCGGAGCCACGATGGTCATCCATGGGAGTAAAGTCTTGCTTCAGGAAAGCCAGCGCTGTTTCCAAGTTGGCTTCTGTCCACACCTGACCTACCAATGCTCGCTCCACATGACTCGCCCGAGCCGGTGTCGCAGCCATACCTCCAAAGGCAAAGCGTGCTTCAACAACTCTATCTTGTTCGTCAAGGTGAACATAACACCCTGCCGAAACGGTGCTAATATCTAGCTCCTGTCGCTTCGACACTTTGTAAGAGCAGGTGCGTATTTGTGCGGGTTCCACCGGAAAATCTGGGATCTGAACCGAGTCAAGAATCTCACCTTGTCGCAACGCCGTTTGTCGATAGCCCTGAAAGAAATCTTCCAAAGATATCTGACGCGTTCCCGCTCTCGATCGCAGAGTGACCTGAGCACCCAAACTCAAAAGTGTTGGTGCCATATCACCGATGGGAGAGGCCGTACAAAGGTTCCCTCCTAGGGTGCCGCGATTCTTAATTTGACGGGCTCCAAAGAACCGAAGCATCCGCTCCAAAGAAGCCAAACCATGCCGAGAAGCAGCCTCCAGATCACTCAACAAAACACCGGAGCCAATATGCCAGTGACCCGCTTGGTTCGCAAGTTGTCGCAGCTCCTTGATGCCTTCCAAAGAGACGAGCAGTTGAGGCTCTTTAAACTGCTTGGTGATTTCAAGAGAGAGATCAGTACCTCCCACCACAAAACGTGCATCAGGATATCGGTCTAGTATGTCCCACAGCTGTTCAAACGTTGTGGGATTAAAATATCGCTGTTCCCCATGGGAATAATCCAGCTCCATCGAGCGCGCTTCAGCGTTTTGAAGAGCTTCTTGGAAACGATCATCGGGACACTTTCCAGCGATCTCTTGGGTGGCATCCATGATCGGCCGATAACCTGTGCAACGACACAAGTTGCCACACATCTGATCGTCGATTTGCCAGGGTTCCTTGAGATCATTGCGATAACATGCCGCAAACATCGACATGATCACACCAGGAGTGCAGTAACCACATTGAGAGCCCAGCGCCTGCACTAAGCTCTCCTGTACCGGATGATAATGCTGCCCAGTCTGCAAACCTTCGACTGTCACGACCTCTTTGCCTTGCACCATAGGCAGCAAGACCAAACAGGCGTTAACAGCGCGAAATCTCGCTCCCCCCTCCGCATGAGGATCAATGATCGCAACAGTACACGCACCACAATCCCCTTCTGCACAACCTTCCTTGGTTCCGGTTAAATTAAGAGTCTCTCGCAGATAGTTAAGCAGCGTGGTTGTCGGACGAACACCCTTCTCCTCAACCATGTTTCCATTTACCCAAAAACACAATGTATCCATGAAGTCAGCTCTTCTCCCATGGGATCAAATCGGTCATCATTCTGAATAAAAACTGCCATAAATCACTCGAAGTCAGTGTTTCTCGTTTCAGCGACCGACGACCCGGCTCTGCGTGAAGAATCCATCAGATCGTCAGCTGCGATCTGCTCTTCCAAGGAGAACATGACTTACTAAGACTCGCTTAGTTTCCATGATTCATAAATATCCGTCAATACACAGAGGCATGAAGAGTCCATCTTCTTCGTATTAATTTTCGTTTGCGCTTCAAGTTTTCGGCGTGTGTGTCCGTATATTGAGAATGTAAGGCAAAAGCCTCTACTTCAAAAAAACAACCCACCAAACAACCATTGCTATTGACACGGAAAGACCGTGAGAGGCCGTAATGTATATACAGTCGAGTATCCACACACAACAACACAACAACACCGAATCTCTCCATACGACGATAAAGTTATGGCTCTGTGGACTGTGTTTCCCCTTGTTGGTAGCTTGTGGAATGCCATCCAAACAACGATCTGCGTTGGACAGTCAGGCCGCCTACTACGACAACTACCAAGATCCCAGCAACAAAGCCGAGCCGAGAAAGCCGACCTCCTCAGGATATGCACGCACAACAGTAGATATCCCTCTACCCAAAAAAGGTTGTGATGGCTTTTACTCTCGTGCAGCCAAACCCCCTAGAAAAGATGCAATCCTCGCTGTCAAAGAGGAAGCACAAGGCCAAGAGGTAAAAGTAACACCCCTGCAGTGGGACACAAGAGGCTCTCTGTCTATGGGTCAAGCCAAGAACTTTAAGTACCATCTTTCGAGCGATAGCCTGGACTCTGTCCAGCTAACCCTGGATGGCAATGACCTGTACGCAACCTATCGACAAAAAGATGGGAGCTACTCACTGGAGCGACATCCACTGTTTGTGGAAGACTCCTCTGTCACTCAATACACGATCAAAGATCTACACCCCAGAACACTGAAAGCATACAATGGATTCGCCTACTTCTCAGACAAGACGAATGTTCAGGCCGTCGACTTGTACCAAAGCCACACACCCAGCTGTCGATTACACACTCCTTTTGTTGATCTTCCTGAGCGTGGCTTCCAAGTGAATGGGCTCGTCCGAGTCGGCAAAACCTTAATCGCGATGAACGACTCTCCACTGTCAAAATATGTTTTCTTCTTCAAACTTGACGACAAAGGTCTGACCCAACCGAAATACAGTGCGCAGCTATTTTACCGAGACCAACTTCAGTATCGCGAGATCACCGCACAAAAAAATATTATGGTCGTCTACGGTACATACATTCAATACGGTCGAACAGGCCATCTGCTCGCGACCTTCGATATCCGCTCCAGAGTCCTCGTTCCCATGGGTCAACACGAAGTTCGACCCCCGACCCCCGATGTCAAAGCAGATCCAATCCCAGCCTGGAATGGCCTCGCTGTTATCAACAAACATATTATCATTAGCTCACCTCGCGGTGGTATCCAGATCTTTGACCAATACCTCAACATGAAAACACGCAAAGAACTCAAACACGAAGGCTTCACCACAGACCTGATGGTTCGCAACAACACCGCCTATGCGCTCACCCAAACAGACGCAGGAACCGTCGTTCGAGTCTTGAAATGGAACAACGCCAAACAAACCCTCACCATCGCCTCCACACACAAACTCCCCGGTACACCCAACCGATTCGTACGTTGACCTACAACAACATCCCAACTCTGCGTTATCTCAACTCTGCGTTACGCCAACTCTACTTTGCACCACACTTCTTTAATAACATACTGGACCGCCCACGAGTTGCACAACGAGCACCTGAGAATGAATTCTCAGGCTGACGGCTTGAACGATATTGAAAAGGGATAAGTCCCTACCGGGACTCTGAAATCATGATGCAATGATACTGTTGTTCATCCGTCA
>JALTMC010000849.1:6382-9853 GCA_027005175.1 Myxococcales bacterium | reverse complement strand
AACAGCTTGTGGAACGGGACGTCAGAGTTGCATCCAAGGAGACTGGAGCACCTGTGATGCTCCCAGCCCAGAAGCTGAGGTTTGCAATGGTCGAGATGATGATTGTGACGGACAAATCGATAACGGTAGTCTGTGTCCCAGTGGTAAGTGTGTTCCAAAAGGTGGGGGCAAGGCGGTTTGTGAGATTGTTTGCAAAAATGGTGAGTGTCCCTCTGGATACAAATGTGACAAGGGATCCCAACTGTGTATCGCAGGTCCTTGTGCCAACAAAAAGTGCAAACCGGGTGAAGTATGCTCCGAAAAAACAGGCCAAGCTGTCTGCCAAGACCTATGCTCGAAGGTTCAGTGCCCAGCAGGTCAAACATGTGGTCTGAGTGGGAAATGTATTGACTGTTACAAAGCAGAATGCCCCCCACAGATGCTCTGTCTGGAAGGTCGTTGTACTATCGATCCATGCAAGTTGAAATCCTGTGATAAAGCTCAAGCTTGTGTCAATGAAAAAGGCAAGGCTGTTTGCAAAAGTACATGTGTTAATTCGAGGTGTGAGGCTGGTGAATACTGCAAAGCCGGGAGCTGCAAGGTCGATCCTTGTTTAAAAGTGACCTGTGATGCTGACCAAGTCTGTGACCGCGATACAGCAAAGTGTATCAAAAATCAGTGCTTGAATAGTACCTTTTCGTGCGGAAATAGTGGGAAACTGGTTTGTAACCCGCTCTCTGGAGCATGTGTTGACAACCCATGCACAGGCGTGACTTGTCCTGCCGGAAGTTACTGCTCTTTGGGAGAGTGTTGGGACAATTCAAAGCCAAAGACCTTACCCAAAGGACAATGCAACGAAGCCAAGGATTGCGGTACCGCCGGTAGCCTCTGCCAAAACGGATACTGTGCCACGTCGGGCAATGACACCGGAAAAAAAGGTTGTGGCTGTTCCTCTCAGACCACGACACAGTGGCCTCCCATACTACTGCTGACCCTATGGTTTGTGTTGTTGTTCGTTCGTCGATTCAAAGGATATATCCAGAGCTAACGAAGCTTCAACTCGATAGGATTAGCGATGGAACGACTTGAAAATTTCCAATCGCATTCGTGAGGATATACGGAGCGTTCCCTAACGTATTTGTTCCACTTGTTTGGTCGCTGAGTTTTGGTTTCCTTCCTAACTACATACACAAAGAGGTCTGAAGTTAGGCCTCTTCGTGAAAGAATCCGGAATCATGAGTGCTGATATCCTCTCCCTTCCCTCCTTGGAAGCCGTCGAACTCATCCCAGATGAATCAAAACGTATTGCACAACTGCTAACGATCGTACAACAAATTGCGAGAATACCAGAGTCTGCTACGAAAGATCAGCATGAGGTTCAGAACAAAAAGTTACGAGGAGAGTGGGCTCTTTCGCTGAGTCGAAATGCGAATGTTGTCAAACACCCCGTGGCTTGCTCTCTTTTGCTGGAGGCTACAGTCTCTTTACCCGGTATCGCAGAAGAGGTGATGCGTCAGATCTTAGAGCACCCGGCGTTTCCGGTGGAGGCACGTCAGGCCATATTTGATTCTGGATTCGAGCTGGAAGGTGAGCAAAAAGAAGAGCCTCCATTTATGCCAGCGAATGTAAAGAGAGGTCCTTCAGCGAAGGCGAGGAGAGGTCCTTTAGCGAAGGCGAAGCGAGGTCCTTCAGCGAAGGCAGAGAGAGACCCTTCAGCGAAGGCAGAGAGAGACCCTTCAGCGAAGGCAGAGAGAGGTCTCTCTATTGTTGTTGATTGTCTCCATTCGTATGGGGATGGACTCTATCTTACACCTCGTGAGCATATACAGACAAATCACTTTGGTTCGGATGTTGCGGGAAGTCGAGTGACTGCATGGGACGACTTTGATGAGATGTGGGAAGAAATCGCTCCGGCTGTCGAAGGTCTGTGTAACAATGATGGAAGCACACAAGTCATAGAACTTGAGTTTCCCGAAGATATCGGTACTCATGGTCTTATTCGGTTGGAACAGGCACCCCCGGAAACGATAGGGATGGAATTTCGAAACGGGCATCCCAGTCTGTATTGCAATGCAGAAGGGCTGCAATTTCCCACTCGACAATTGACTGTTGTTCTTGGACCCAGCGAGATCAAGCCTGGTGAGGTCTCCAACTACCAGGGACACAATCTGCCTTGTGTGCTCTACACGGTCTATCCTGGAGAGCCAGCCTCTCCCTTTCCCACATGGAGTACGGAAGATCTGCCGCTGCTACGATCCTCAACACAGGCCAGCTTGGAGCTGTTACAAATGGGGCAGGTTGAAGAGGCCAAAGCCATTCTGTTTAAAGCCTACAGCCAACTTGACGGAACGGGAGAAGCGGCTCTGTTTTGGTCAAGGCACCTGTTGCTAAGGTGAGGTCTCATCCGCATTCGTGTTCGCTGCTGATCTCATCGCAAACTTACACTCCAAAGGAAGCCATTTCGGGTGATGCCTGTTTCTTTTCATAACGGCCATACTACCGATCTCCCCAAGTACTGTAAGAAACCCGTAATATGAGGGCCTCATCTGTCTCTACCATGTGTTCTTCCCGGCGAGGTGTTTGCGCCCCGTAACCCCGCATTACCTCGCCATCATCGAGTAAGTCTCTACCATGCGTTCTTCCCGGCGAAGTTTTTTGCTTTTATGACAGTGTGTTGCTACCGTGGATATACCTGTGCCTTCGGTGGATGAATGTCTGGCGGGAGATAGATGTGCGTAGCCTAACTTATTGCTTTCTTTGTCTTATTCTTATACTGTCCTGGAGCAGGCCGACAGAGGCTCAACGTCGGGGTCATGCCTCATTACGACTTCAATCCATGCCAGGATTTGACTTTCCTCTGGCTCCTTACTTGAGATATATCCCCTATCTTTCACACAGCAAGCAACATGCGGTCTGGCGATTGTGGGATAAGGGGCATTATCGACAAGGGATGGACTCTCTTCAGCGTGCCGCTCGGACACTACGGACATGGTTTCGACGTGATAAAGCAAAGTTGATGTTGGCCCATCTTGCGTTGTCTCTGTCCGACCAACGTCGTGCAGTGGTGTTGTATCGACAACTGCTTAACAATCGACGTAGGGATATCCAGTGGCCCGCACGTGTTTTGTTGGCTCGTCATTATATGCAGAATCTGCGGCCAGGGCAGGCTTGGCGTGTGTTGCGTACGTGGCCCACGCGCCTGCCTAAGTCTTTGCGGCTTCGAACCAAAACAGCATCTTCGCGACACAAACGACGACTCATGCGAAGGTATTGGACGTCTGGTCATTTGCTACGTGCGGAGGCTGCGACCCGACTTGGGCGGAAGAGCCAGGCAAAGAAAAGTTACAAGGCTCTCCAGTGGGCGAGGGTGTTGGTTGCCGATTGGGTAGGTTACCAACAACTTCGCCTGATGGCAAAGCAAAAACGATACAAGCCATTGCGGAGAGCGGCGATTCGATGGCGGCGGAAATATCGCCACAGCCGGTGCGACGA
>JALTMC010000849.1:5281-6372 GCA_027005175.1 Myxococcales bacterium | reverse complement strand
GCATTGGAGAAGTTGGGTCACTGTCGCTTGGGTATTCGTCTGTATCGAAAACTGGCTCGCTCACGAGCAAGAAGCTTGTCTCGACCCGCACGTTTGGGAGAAGTTCGTTGTTTGCTCTTGTTGGGTCAAAAGAGGCAAGCGTATCGGAAGCTTCGTCGAATGTTACGGACGATGGCGGGGTCCTGGTATGCGACACGAGCGATACGGATGTTGCAGTGGTCTTTCCCGCGACGAACTGGGATTCAGAGTCTGTACGATCGTGGCTATCATTACTACCGGGCGAGGCGATGGAAGAAAGCAGCTTCTTTGCTTCAGCGATTTATGAAAAAAGTACAGTGGAAGGGGCGGAGTCGCCGCCAAAAACGCATCGCTCGAAGGCGTCGTAAACGAATGGCTCGGTATCTTCCTTTGGCAGCTTATTATCGCGGTCGGGCCATGTTTCGGGCGAAACATTATGTAGCTTGCAAAAAGTCATTGGGTTGGTTTGTTCGGATGTATCCGCGACATCGTTACTACAAGCGAGCCAAACTCGTCTGGATACGAGCCCATTATCGCCAGAACAAAGATCTTGACGCTGTTCGTAAATACGAGCGATTTGCTCGGAAGTACCGGGGAACTTTGACAGGTCGATTGGCTCTGTGGTGGGCGGCCCAACTTTACTCCGAACATAAGAAAGAAAAACGTAGCATTCGTTTGTTTCGCATATTCTATCGCACATACCCTCGCTCTCGTCGACGGTGGGAAGCCCGAATTAAGATGGCCTTGGTGGCATACCAACGAGGCCGTTATCGTCAGACTGTTCGTCTGCTTCGACCCTTGCGTCGAATGAGGAGTGGCACCGGAGTTCGAGCTTTGTTTTGGACTGGTAAGGCTTATGAAAAACTGCGACAGAGGCGTCGGGCACGTACGATGTTTCGTCGGATACGACCTCTGTCTGACTCTTATTATGCGGCACGTGCGAAGGAACGATTGTACAAGAAACCCCTGCTAGCCAAACGACCGATTTCGTTGTTTGGTTTGCTTGCTGACGAACGACAGGAACGAAGGATGCAGGGGCAGATGCGCCGTTGGTATCGACGTCATTTTCGCAG
>JALTMC010000849.1:0-5271 GCA_027005175.1 Myxococcales bacterium | reverse complement strand
CAGGGTATCCTGGTCATCGTTCCACAAAAAGATAACGCGGCACCCGTCCTATCAGCGAGCTATGATCTTTGCGTTAGCGGCTCGATGGCGGGCTGTTCGACAGGAATGGGGAGTGCTTCGACGCATCAGTACAAATCCTATGATCTACTATGTGGAGGCTCGGGCTTGGCTTGCTTATGGAAAGCCCCATCGCTCCTTGTATTACGGCCATCGATTTCGTCGAAAACTGACCCTTTCCCAACGTCGAAAGCTACCTGTGAAGCCGATGCTTCGACTGACCTTTCCGATCCCCTTTCCCTATCTGTATGCACAGTTTGGCAAACGCTACAACGTGCGACCTTTGTTAATGATGTCTTTGACGAGACAGGAGAGTCTCTTTAATCCCCGAATTGTCTCGGGTGCTGGGGCCCGTGGTCTCGCACAGATCATGCCCAAAGAGGGGAAGCTGATGGCAAAAAAATGGGGTATTCGAGGCTTTCGAACCCGTCATCTGCATCGAGTGGCCCTTAACTTACGCATGGGTTTCTATCATTTTCGGGAGTATCTCAAACGACACAATAATGACGTCGATCTCACTCTTGCTGCTTATAATGCCGGGCCACGCTCGTTAAAACGTTGGGTCGACAAAGATCCTGATCTGCCCCAAACTGATCGCGAAGCCTTTATCGAATACGGTATCGGCTTTCGAGAAACCCGTCGTTATGTTCGCAACTGTCTGCGCTGGTATAGTGTATACCGTTATGCTTTTGAGAAGCCCCGGTTTCCTCACAAACGACGAAGACGCCGAGTCGCGAATTGATAAGAAATCGAACGAAGACTGGGCTTATTTGAGGTCGTCGGGATCGTAGGAGAGGTTGGATGCGAGCCAGCGTTCGACATCGCGGACAGGCATACCTTTGCGTTCGGCGTAAGCCTCGACCTGGTCGCGTCCGATGAGGCCAACAGCAAAATACTTGGAGCGTGGATGACTGAAGTAGAAGCCAGACACTGCGGCACCAGGGTGCATAGCATGGCTCTCTGTGAGCTTGAGACCGATCTCTTCCTCAACGTTGAGAAGCTCCCAAAGTAGAGGTTTCTCTGTATGATCGGGGCAGGCCGGATATCCTGGAGCAGGGCGTATCCCTTGGTATCGCTCTCGAATCAGGTCGTTGTTGTCGAGCTGTTCTTCCGCACCGTAACCCCATTCACGTCGGACTTTTTGGTGAAGTAACTCTGCAAATGCTTCGGCCAGACGGTCTGCGATGGCTTTGACTAGGATGGCATTGTAGTCGTCGTGGTCGACTTCAAGCTGTTGCACAATCTCATCGACACCAAATCCAGCACACACAGCAAAGGCACCGATGTGATCGGATCTTCCACTGCCAACAGGAGCGATGAAGTCAGACAGGCAATACAATGGGAGGTCGCTGGCTTTTTGTCGCTGTTGTCGGAGGAAGTGGAATCGAGTGAGTTCAGTGCTACGTGATTCGTCTGTGTATAGGACAACATCATCGCCGTCGCTGTTGGCTGGGAACAAACCGTAGACTGCGCGGGCTGTGATGCTTTTGTCTTGGCTTATTTTGAGCAACAAGTCTTGTGCATGATCATAGAGTTCTTTGGCTGTCTCACCAAATCTTTCATGGTCAAAGATATCTGGGTATCGACCATGCAGCTCCCAGGTCTGGAAGAAGGGAGACCAGTCGATAAATGGGACGATCTGATCCAAGGAGAAGTCCTGCAATACCCGTGCCCCCGTGAACTCTGGTTTGTAGACCTGTGAATCATCCCAGTCGATGGCAGGTTTTTTGTTTGCAGCATCTCGATAGGGGACGAGCGCGAGTTGTTGTCGGTTGGCAAAGAGTTCGCGAGTTTTGGCTTGCTCTGTGCGGTTCTCTTTGTCGAGTTTGGCGCACATCTCTTTGTTGATAAGTTGACCTACAACACCAGCGGCTCGGGAGGCATCGCGGACATGAAGGGTCATCCCTGGATATTGAGGAGCGATCTTTACGGCTGTGTGTTTTTTGCTGGTGGTGGCACCACCGATAAGAAGTGGGATGTTGAAGTCCAGCCGCTTCATCTCACGAGCCACATGCACCATCTCATCAAGAGAAGGTGTGATCAGACCACTGAGACCGATGATATCCGCATTGTGTTCTTTGGCGGCTTTGAGGATCTGTTCTGCGGGAACCATGACACCCAAGTCAATGATCTCGTAGTTGTTACAGCCGAGTACTACGCCAACAATATTTTTTCCAATGTCGTGAACATCGCCTTTTACGGTGGCCATTAGAACTTTGGCTCTGGCTTTGGAGCCGCCTGTCTCTCCCATATGGGGTTCTAAGAAGGCCACGGCTTTTTTCATAACTCGGGCACTTTTCACAACTTGGGGCAAGAACATCTTGCCTTCACCAAAGAGGTCGCCAACGATATTCATTCCCGCAAGCAAGGGACCTTCGATGATCTCAAGCGGTGAATCATACATTTCCAGTGCTTCCGTGAGGTCTTCATCGAGATGTTTGATGATCCCCTTCATCAGAGCATGTGCCAGGCGTTTTTCCAAGCTCTCTTCACGCCATGCAGCCTGGGCCTTCCCTTCTTGTTCTTGTCCCTGACCTTTGAGCGTTTCAGCGTAGTCGAGCAAACGTTCGGTGGCGTCTTCACGACGAGCGAAGATCACATCTTCCAGGATATTTCTCAATTCGATGGGGACTTCTTCATAGACTTCAAGTTGTCCGGCATTGACGATCCCCATGTCCAGACCGGCTTGGATGGCATGATAGAGGAAGACCGCATGCATCGCTTCTCGAACCTTGGGGTTGCCCCGGAAGGAAAAGGATATGTTGCTGACGCCACCACTGACTTTGGCCAAGGGAAAGAGTTGTTTGAGTTCTTTGACCGCCTCAATGAAGGACAGCGCATAGGTGTTGTGCTCTTCAATTCCCGTGGCTACCGTGAGAATATTGGGATCAAAGATGATGTCTTCGGGGGGGAAATCGATCTCTTCTGTAAGGATGCGATAGGCTCTGCGAAAGATCTCGATGCGCCGCTCTTTGTTGGTCGCTTGTCCCTCTTCATCAAATGCCATCACTACGGTGGCTGCACCATAACGACGAATCGTTCGAGCGTTTTTCTTGAAGGCTTCCTCGCCTTCTTTGAGGCTGATCGAGTTGACGATGGCTTTTCCTTGAATATCTTTGAGAGCCGTCTCAATCACTTCAAACTTCGAACTATCGACCATGATGGGGACACGAGATATGTCGGGCTCTGAGGCGACCAAACGAAGGAATTTACTCATGGCAGCTTTGGCATCCAGCAAGCCTTCGTCCATGTTGATGTCGATGATGTTGGCACCACCTTCGACTTGTTGTAAGGCGACTTCAAGGGCTGTCTCGTAGTCCTCTGTTTTGATCAGGCGTTTGAAGCGACGAGAGCCGGTTACATTGGTCCGTTCTCCAATCATCAGGAAGTTGGAGTCAGGTCGAATGACAAGAGGTTCCAGCCCACTGTAGGAGGAGTAGATTTTTGGGGAAGGTGGCTTTCGAGGGGGAATGCCCTTCATGCTCTCTGCAATGGCTTGGATATGAGCAGGCGTGGTTCCACAGCAACCACCGACAATATTGAGCCAACCTTGTTCTGCAAAATCGTTGAGCAAGGCAGCCATCTGGTCGGGAGTTTGTTCGTACTCGCCGAACTCGTTGGGCAAGCCTGCATTGGGGAACACTGTAGTAAAGAGTGGTGCGAGGGCTGACAGTTCTTCTACATGGGGTCGCATTTCCTCCGCGCCTAGCGCACAGTTCATTCCCACACTGAACAGGTTGTTGTGTGAGATGGAGAGCCACCAGGCATGGAGGGTTTGGCCGGATAAGGTGCGACCGCTTGCGTCGGTGATGGTCACGGAGGCAATAACAGGAAGATGAATACCTCGTTCGAGCATGGCTTCTTCTGTGGCGAACAAGGCTGCTTTGTGGTTCAAGGTGTCAAAGGCCGTTTCTACCAAGAGGATATCAACACCACCATCGATCAGTCCCAGTGCTTGCTCTTTGTAACTTTCGACGAAACCGTCAAAATCAGCCGCTCGATAGCCTGGATTGTTTACATCGGGCGAGAGGGAGGCTGTTCGGTTACTTGGACCCATCGAGCCCGCGACAAAGCGGGGTTGGTCCGGCTTCTTCTTGGTATATTCATCGGCAACTTGTCGAGCGATCTCACCAGCAGCCTTATTGATGTTGTAGACCTGTGCTTCCAAGTTGTAATCCGACATGGGAAAGGACGTCGCATTAAACGTATTGGTCTCTATAATATCTGCACCAGCATCGAGGTAGCGTTGATGGATCTCTCGGATTGCCTGGGGCTGTGTGATACAGAGAAGATCATTGCATCCTTTGAGAGAATCTGGATGTTCAGCGAACTCTTCGCCCCGAAAATCTTCTTCTGAAAAACCGTAGGTTTGAATCAAAGAACCCATCGCGCCATCTAACACTACAATGCGCTGACTTAATATCTCTTCAAGCTGATTACGAACCGACATTCAAATTCACCATTTTTTTTGCGTATTGCAGTTGTTGCAAACATCTACCCCTGTTTAACCACAACGGATAGTTTTCGCAAGGGTTTTTACCAAGAGTCGAAGAAATCTTCTCCGACAACCTACCCGTTGAAGGTCGATGGAGTGAGGAAGTGTGCCCCTGATTCGGTTTTGAGTATGCCTCAGATCCTGCTTGAAAAATGGATTCGGTTTTGAGTATGCCTCAGATCCTGCTTGAAAAATGATGGGGGGAGAGGAGTGAGTGAAGTTAGCCCAACTGTCGGTATAAGCCAATGGCGACACCGAGGACCTGGACATGTTGCCACTCTGAGGGAGAGAGGAGGATGGGGGAGTGGTTGGCGTTAGCAGGTTGGAGCCGGATGGCTTTGTCTGACTCGCGATAGAAGCGTTTGACCGTGACTTCTTCATCCACCATGGCCACGACCGTTTCGCCATTGTTGCAACTGGATTGTTTGCGAACAAGCAACAGGTCATCTTCCATGATGCCATCTTCAATCATGGAGTCTCCCACCACTTTCAGGGCAAAGACCTCTGGGTTGCTGTTGGCTCCTAGAAGTGTGCGATCAATGTGGAGAGAATCATCTCCCCATTCAATGCGGGGAATGGGAGCACCGGCAGCGACCTTTCCTACGATGGGTATTTGTTGTGTTGGGCCGGTCTCATCGATATCCATGACTAAGGGAGTGAGAGCTCTGGCACGTAGGTCTCCTTTTTTGAGGTAGCCTTTGCGCTGCAAAGCTTTGATG
>JALTMC010000848.1 GCA_027005175.1 Myxococcales bacterium | reverse complement strand
GGCTGGGTACTTGAGATTGAGATCATAGGAAATAGTTACTCCACCTGCAAGAGTCACTTCAATGACGAGATCGTCCAACATGAACTCGTTGTCAAACTCAACTTGAATCGAACCCGTTTCATCCACTTCTGCTTCAACCACATACTCAAAGCAGCCAGGTTGAACGACCTTCGTAAACTTCTGGTCAGCCATTATTCCTCCTTTCTGCTTATTATTACGCTTTTTACAAAACAAATACTACTCTATTTTTCTAACGATAGCAAGAAAAAAAGTCCTATAAGAACAGCCAAGCATAACTTATCAAAAAAAAACAGGTTCTAAGAATAATGTATTTCATTTCATATACATGCACAGAGAAACGGACAAAAAAAGAACAAGATCTTTGATCTTCAAAGGTCAAAACTGGCTCAAGCGATACATGTTATAGACTTCCCAAAAAACAAGTTCGCCTCCGATACTCCTGAAAACTCACTTGGTAAAACAGCAGAGGATTTACAGGAAACAGGGACCTTCACAACATCCTCAAGGTGCTCCCAAAACTCGCATACTGTTGGCTCCGAGTATTTTGCGCAAAGCATTGAGACGAAATCCATGCTTCCATAGTTCCCGGGTGAGGTTGGGTAATTTCCCGATATGCTCAAGGCCACGAGGCCGGACTCGAATCCCGTCGAAGTCACTACCCAAACTCACATGATCAATTCCTGCCACCTTCACCATATGAGCGATATGACGTACAACATCCCGAGTTGTTGCCTGCCCATGTTTTCTTCCCTTGCGTAAAAACAAAGTATAGAAGTTCGCCCCCACCACACCGTTGTGCTTTTTGATGGCTCGCAATTGTGCGTCACTCAGGTTTCGATAGTGTGGGCGAAGCACATAAGAGTCACTGTGAGATGCAAGAAACGGTCGCTTCGCCATCCTCACCACGTCCCAAAAGGTCTTTCGCCCAGAATGAGACAGATCAACCAAAATTCGATATCGCTCCAGCAACCGAACCAAACGTCGCCCTTTTGGGGTTAATCCACGTTTGCGATAACCTTTGCGATACCACTCATCCTTTGCCGATGTCGCAAAGGGATTGGAGTTGTTCCAGGTCAACCCCAGATAAACAACACCCCACTCTGCGATCGTCTTAACTCGACTGAGTTTCCCTTCGAGAGGATGAGCCCCTTCTATGGCGAGCAATGCAGCGATCTTTCCCTGTTTTCGGATTCTTTTAATATCTGCCACAGTTCGGGCATGTTCAAGAACCCCCTTTGTGGATCGAAGTAAGCGACCAAAATTACGATGCATCAACCTGAGATGCCTCCAACTTCCACCGCGATGCTTTGCCATACGAGGAGGAACCCACATCACAAAGACTTGCACACCGATCCCACTCTGTCTCATCTTCCCCACATCAAGATCTCTTCCAGGCTTCCCTTTCCGAAAATCATACCAGCTCTTTGTCATGTGATATAGCGTATCCACATGCCAATCAAAAACCAAGTTCTTCCGATGAAACTGTTGTGCTCTTGCAAAGGTGTACAAACCGGCTTCTTTCGTGTTTCGTGAGACCCGACACTCTGGAGTGTGAGTCCAAAGAATTGCACTCTTTTTCTTTGCAACAGGTCGGTTGCGGTTCCTTAAAGTAGCCCAGTATGGGATACTCGCATCTGAGAAAGAGTGTAAGCCCAACACTCCCCATGCCAACAAGACCAATACAATCCAACAACTCACAACCATTGATTTCATACGATCCATATCATTTCCCAACCAATCCCTGTGACATTAAAAATCTCCGAACTTCCCCCCCACCTGTTCCGTACCTATTCCGTATCAGGTACAGAACCGCCTATTCCGTATCAGGTACAGGGTCCAATTTCAACACAACGAGAGATTCGATGCAAATCAAACCATCTTTCCAAAGAATCCCACAACTTCTATCTCAACATCCTCCGATAGATACCCTCCGATAAAAATTTGTATTTCTGACCTATCGACAGTTAAGGACCTGTAGCTCAGTGGTAGAGCCGCTCCCTCATAAGGGGTTGGTTGTGGGTTCGAGTCCCACCGGGTCCACAAGAGTGTCTTGCATGAATGGCATCTCTGGTATACATCTGTACCATGTCGTTGTGGTGTATTAGCCGAGAAGATCACACAATGATACGGGCACACATGCTCCATTGAACAGCAGGAAGAGATATGTTGAAGCAAGCGATTTTATTCATCATCAGTGTGACGATAGTGGGCTGGCCCTCTGCGGGCATGTCCCAAACCACAAAACCAGCCCAGCCCCCACTCCCAGCCAAACAGAGTGGTCCGCCTGTACCGCCAACACCAGAGCCACCTCCACCCGCACCGCCTGTGGGTCAACCTTCGACTCAGTCGGCACCTGTACCGCCAACACCACCTCCGTCTGAAGGGAGTTCGACCACACAGCCTGCACCCGCGCCACTTCCACCAGGGCATGGGCGTCCAACTCAGCCTCCACCACCACGTCCCATTGTCATCAAGCTGCTACCACCCGGAAAACCTCCA
>JALTMC010000847.1:1814-2524 GCA_027005175.1 Myxococcales bacterium | reverse complement strand
CCCGTGAGGTCATTGCGAATTTACGACAGTTCAAAAGAAAGGAGTCATTGCTGTTGGATGCTCAGGCTCAGGCTTGCTTCAGTGGTGAACACAAATCAAGTCTGTCTTACAAAAAGCATCTCTTGATTTGCAACAAACGACAGTGGTAGGATGCGCTCTAGCCGATCTTGACAATATGGGTGGAGCGTTTTGAACCTGTAGAGAGCTCTCAGAGATTGGATTCATTTTGTGAATTTGTGGGAAGAAAAACTATGACTGCGCCGACCATTTCACTTGACGTGTTACGTGAGATTCCTTTGTTTGCGAAGCTGTCCAATCAAAGTCTGGAAGCTCTGCGTACCCGTTCACGAGTTGAGCAGGTAGAGGAAGGGGCACTCATTTTCTCAGAAGGTCAGCGTGGCGATCGCATGTACATTGTCTTACAAGGTGCAGTGAAGATCGCTCGTCAGATCGAGGGAGTGGGAGAGGAGCCACTCGCCATGTGTCGCAATGGCGACTATTTCGGAGAGCTGTCACTGTTGGATAGTTCCCCTCGCTCTGCCGATGCTCGCTCGGCGGAGCCTTGTCAACTCCTCGTGATTCGCAAAGCACAGCTTGAAGAGCTGATGTTTGAAGATCACGACTTTGCACGTGAGCTTTTGTGGGTCTTGGCTCGACACCTGACCACACGATTGCGTGAAACGAATGAAAAGCTTCGTGCTGTCTATCAG
>JALTMC010000847.1:1018-1804 GCA_027005175.1 Myxococcales bacterium | reverse complement strand
GTTGAGAGGCGGACACAAAAAAATTACTGATTGTGTTGACTTTTTTGTGTGTTGGCCTATAATGCGCTTCCTGTCATTTGGTGTAAGCATCCGACTACACATCAAAAACACTTACAGAATCGAAATATAGAGATAAGCAGGCAGGATGCGACTGTCTGTATCTAAAGGAGCTAAAAGTTATGGCAAATCCAAAAAAACGAACATCGCAACGCAAGCGTGACACTCGTCGCTCCCACCACAAGTTGGTTGGTGCTTCTCCTGTGACATGCAACAACTGTCAGAATCCCAAGATTCGGCATCGTGTGTGTGCACATTGTGGCTACTACAAGGGCGAGCGAATCATCGAAACAGACTGGTAGATCGTTGATAAACCTCCCCAGCCTGCAAAGAAATAGACCTCCCACATGAGCGTGGTAGGTCTTCGTGTATGTGCAGGCTTCTCCCCCCTCGACCCTCGCTGGAGGCCTATGTGAAAACAGAGAAACCGACTCAGAGACGCTCACCGCGTCCCACTCGCAGCAAACGAACCCGAAGCAGCAAAAAAGAAGCCACAGCAGAACAGGTAGAGGCCCAGGCAGCAGAGGTGGAGAACGAGACTGCGACTCCCCCTCCATCGCCAGAGGCGGAAACAATGACTCCGGAAGAAGCGGCTGCTGAACTGCAACAAACACAACGCCCCTATGCGGAGTGGTCCATCCTCTCGGACAAGGTCAAGCAAGGCATTGCAGAGGCCGGATTTGTCAATCCAACCCCCGTTCAGTCGGCCTCGATTGAACCTGCGATTGA
>JALTMC010000847.1:0-1008 GCA_027005175.1 Myxococcales bacterium | reverse complement strand
CACCACGAGCGATCATCCTCACTCCAACACGTGAGCTTGCTTCTCAAGTTGCAACGGAATTAAAAAATCTAGGCAAGCATACCGGCCTTCAGATCTTACCGGTTTACGGTGGGACCTCGATTGGCGAACAAATTGACGCACTGGAAAAGGGTGTTGATATCGTTGTTGGTACGCCTGGCCGTGTCCTGGATCATATCCGACGTCGGACACTTCAGACTGCGCGTATTCAAACCGTTGTGCTGGACGAAGCCGACGAAATGTTGTCCATGGGATTTTATCTTGAAGTCTCAACGATCATAGACAAGTGCAACAAACGTCAACAGTTGATGCTGTACTCAGCGACAGTCCCACCCGATATCGAGGGACTGATTCGGCAGTACACAAAGAAGCCCATCCGTTTGATGGTGAGCGGTGACGATCGCAGAGTCAAAGGCATCGACCACATCGGTTATTTTGTGCAAGACGCCCTACCCCGTCCACGCAACCTTCTCTACATTTTGGAGAATGAAGCACCTGGTACAGCGATCATCTTCTGTAACCGTCGTTCGGATACATCGATGTTGGCAGCATTCCTGGTTCGTCAGGGAAAAACAGCCGAAGCAATTCATGGGGATATGAACCAACGTGAACGAGAAGCCGTACTGCAGAAACTCAAAAAAGGTGAGTTGCAGTTTATGGTTGCAACAGATGTTGCATCCCGAGGGATTGACATCTCTGGATTGTCGCATCTTTTCAACTTTCACTTTCCTCACACCTTGGAACTTTATATCCATCGTGTTGGTCGAACAGGGCGACAAGGACGACAAGGTACAGCTGTCTCTCTGTTGTCGGGTGAAGACCTCGGCAAGATGGTTCAACTCAAACGCATCCACCAGATCTACTTTGAGATCAGCCAACTTCCCCCACTGAAAGAGATGGCCAAGCTGGCTGCCTCTCGGCACATTGGAAAGCTTTTTGAAGCCTCTTTTCAACAGTTGATCGAGCCCTACCTTCCCCTCGCAGACGCCC
>JALTMC010000846.1 GCA_027005175.1 Myxococcales bacterium | reverse complement strand
CCTTTGTCGGCAGCGTCATACCTGTAGACATTGGGAATGCCATATACAATCTTGGAGCTGACCAGTATGCTCCCCTTGGGTGGGTTGGGATGATTGATGAGGAGACCTTTTTTTCCTGCGCTGGTTCCCGTATTTGACTTACCTACATTCACAAGGTAAGTGGGCACTTTGTGAAGCTGGTATCCTCCTCCCCAGAGCTGGTTGTGGCAATGTTTGCTGATAAAATAAATGGTATAAAGTTTCCGAAAGAAAGCATTGTCGGCTTCATCAAAGTCAACGGTCTTGCCTCCATTATCGACCACTTTTGTTTTATCAAAGGGGGTGATCTTGCATTTTCCCGTGGGAGGTGGAATCCGCTCTCTGGCGACTCCACTGTCTGTCCCATTTCCACTGTCATTGACGCCTACAGGGAGGCAAAGACTACCTGACGTTCCTGGCAAGGAACAAAAAAAACCGTTATAGCAATCCGCGTTACTCGTACATCTCTCTCCTGTTCCACAGCAGAGAGAGAGCAAGCATAAAGAAAGACAAAATAATCCTTGAAGTATTCGAGTCATCACTCCACAGCCCTTTTTGATTTGTTCCCTTTCTTTCGGCATCTCACCGATATTGAAGGAGCATGACACAACCTGTCTTCTTAGGCAATGGTTTCTTGTTGGAATGCCCCAACTCGTAGAAAGCAAGTGTAAAGGACGTGGCATTCGTCTGGGACCACGGATGGTTTCTTGTTGGAATGCCCCAACTCGTAGAAGGGGATTGCTTCCTCTTGGCTAGGCTGAGTGGAATGCCCCAACTCATAGAAAAGGCTTGCTTCCTCTTGGCCTGGGCGAGTAGAAAGGGCTTGCTTCCTCTTAGCTTGAGTGATATCAAAATGAGGTGTCAATCAGAGGTGCCTTGAGTGATATCAAAATGAGGTACCAATCAGAGATGCATTGGGGTTTTTCAGTTTCTTTATCACGGAGTATGTATGGTGTTGGATTTGCTTGTGCGTGGGATATCTTTGTTGGGTTTTCTACTTCTTCTCGGGATGTTGGGGTTGTCTTGCTCTGAGCCCGTGTTCTCCGAACATGTATCGGAAGCCTCTATCCAAGCCGATTCGGGCCTTCGGGATGGGAGCGGAGGCGAAACTTCAAGTCTCTCCAGGGACTCTGAGGAGCGGGATGCTTCTGCGACTTCGGAGCAGAAGCCAACCGATGCCGCGTTCTCTGACGGCAGAGCTTCCACTTGTACACAGGTCGCTCCTGTACGCCCGGATGCCAACTTCTTTACGGATATCTCGAACCAAAGCGGGATTCAAGTCGCAAACTTTGTCCGTGATTTTTCCAAGAAAATCCCGATTAATGACCAC
Organism: Myxococcales bacterium; assembly: GCA_027005175.1. Lineage (GTDB taxonomy): Bacteria > Myxococcota_C > UBA6777 > UBA6777 > UBA6777 > M3003. The sequence goes on along the minus strand of JALTMC010000846.1, from coordinate 1,180 downwards.
AGTCGGCTGGGTTTTGTGGACCTCAATGGTGATGGTTACGACGATATCGTGACACACAGCTTATTTCCAAATCCAAAAGCGGGTATTCCTTTTGAGCATATTATCTTGCTCAACAAAGGTGACGGTACATTTAAACATTTCAGTGATGAGTCTGGCTTGCGCCATGTACAGGGAGCTTTCTTTGCTTTTGCAGATGTAGATAACGACGGTGACCAGGATTGCTTTGTTGGTCTCGATATCCCACTGTCGGGCCAAACCAATCAGATCTACTTGAACGATGGTAAGGGTCATTTCACCTTGAAGAAAAACTCTGGCGTCAATGTGCCCAACCTACTGGCGATGAACGCTGTGTTTGCCGACTTCAACAACGACGGCAAGATCGATCTCTATATCGGGTCCGGTGGGACCTCCTACCGATTGAAGGACTCCTTGTTCTTTGGCAAGGGGGATGGCTCTTTTGTCAACAAAACTACCAATCTTGTAGGGAATCGTGCGCTCGTTTCCAACGGCTCCGTTGCATGTGACTTTGATAATGATGGTGACCTTGATATCGTTGTTTCTGTATATGGTGTAAGTAACTTGTTGGGAGCCAACATCCTCTGGCAAAATGACGGCAAAGGTAACTTTGTTGATGTTGCTCGAAGCAAAGGTTTTGAAGCTCTCCCGGGGGTAAATTACTGTCTGGCTTCGACTCAGTATGGAAAATTACCTGAACCAGGGAAAAAACCCGGCAGTTACGTTGGGTCCAATGGCTTTGGTGTCGATTGCAAAGACATTAATAATGATGGGAATTACGACATCCTTCTCATGGCGATCTCTCATCCTAATCAGGGGGTTTATTCGCGGAAGTGGTCTGACCCTTCACAGGTGTTGATCAACACAGGACCCAGGCATAACTTTGTCTTTCAGAACGAATATCTTCGCCGAAGACTGCCCTTCAATGAAGGTGATATCGACGGTGCTTTGCAAGATTTTGATAATGATGGCTTGCTCGATATCTCGATTTCACGCGACAACAAGTATGAGAGGTCTTATACCACGATCGCACAGAAGTCATGGTTTGGCTTGTATCACCAGCAGTCGGATGGTACGTATGTTAGCCTCGGCCCCAAGAGCGGAATCAACTCCATTCAAACAAAAAATAGTGCCAGCTTGACAGTATGTTCCAGCAATACACAAT
>JALTMC010000845.1 GCA_027005175.1 Myxococcales bacterium | reverse complement strand
GCTTTTCAGGTTGTAATTTGAGTGAGACCTTTCCGGTATTCACACCAGACAAAGAGCAGGATTTCATGGAGAGAGTGTGGCGAACATACCAGAGTGTCCGCTCCTTCGCAGTCTCTCCAAGACGAAATCCCCCCCCTCCGACCCAAAAAAGAGAGCCGGGTAACTGCAACAAAGCACGCCAAGATGGATACTGCATAAACTCCAGAGCTAACTTATCTGCACACCTCTTATACCAAGAAGCTATATGGAGATCAGTCTGTGGGGTAGTAGCCCGTGACGACGGTAAGAGTGGAGCCTTTGCTCGCTGTTGATGCGGGTTAAAAGACTCTTGCTGCGAGGTAGGCTGTGATGATGGTGACAATGATGAAGAGCTCTGACCGAGACCAGAAAGGGCGACATCCAGAGAGATAAAGTTATCCCGGTACACCCCCTTTTTTCCATAGCAATCGAAGCGCACATAACGTTGACCTGCTTTACGTACCACGCTGAAGTGACGTTGGGAGCAGGCGTATACCTTTTGTTCTTTGGAGGGCCTGGCCTTAAACTGTTTCTGTAAGCGGCTCCAAAGAATCGTATGTTTCTGGGGAAAGATGGTCGCAAAGGTCATGCGTTTGCCATTTCGAGAGTCAACCAAAACACGTCTGGTCCGCCGAACCGTTGGGGCTTGATTGATGTCTCTTTGATTCCGAATTTTGATCTGAACATAGTGTTCCCAAGAACGAATCACCTTAATGGTATGTACCCATCGAAAAGACATCGATCGAGATTTCGCAAGGCGACACAGATGCTTTGCCCTTGTTTTTATACGGGTGATAAAATCGAGCTTCCAGCCACCACAATACAAGGCGCTCGCATGAACCTTAAGAGAGAATTTTCCCTGTGTCATTTTGCCTTTGAAGGTGTGTTGCATACAGGACCCAACACGACGAACAAAAGATTGCTTCTTCCACACACAATGAGCCTGGGCCTCTGTTCCCCAAAGACACAGAAACATGAAAAGAAGCCCAAAGCCCATCCAACCCCACCTCAAAGACTCACCACCCTTCCCCAGTCCGCAAGGATAGGCTTTTCTGCAACACAGAAACGAAAGAGACAAGCGAAGCAATGTCGCGTGAACCGTCTTTACGAAGTGAGGAGGGTGGATAACAAAGTCATCCGGGTAGGGTTGGTCATTCTTCAACATGGAGACTCCTACTTGATTGAATTTTCCCTGCATCGTATTTAACACGAAATCGACTTGCAACACATTTGGCAAGAGTGTCAAGAATCGTCTCTCTAGTTCCAGGCAAAAGCCAAGATGTAAGCAGATGTGGTGCGGTCAGGGTAGTAGCGGCAAGAATCGTCTCTCTAGTTCCAGGCAAAAGCCAAGGGGTGTGGTTGCCGCCGCTGGTTATGAAAATGGACTGGGAAACAAGAATCGTCTCTCTGGTTCCAGGCAAAAGCCAAGAGTGTCATCTCGTTGGCACAAGATCTATCACCACAACAAGAGGTAACTCCACAAAATATCCATGATCTCGTACTTAGGAATGGCGACCAAACAAGTTGAACGCCGACAACGAGCCGAAGCCCGCAAATCCCGGTCAGTTCGTGCTTAGGAATGGCGACCAAACAAGTTAAACGAGAACATTCGGTAGAAAACCGCATGTCCTTGCGGGTGCGATTGGAAATGTTCAAGTTATCAAATCGTTGTTCCTACCAACAGGTTTGCACAAGGTCCACAACCACAACAAGAGGTAACCGTGACATCGCAGGGGCAAAAGCCGATAGGAAAGCTCATACTCTTCTTAGGTGCGGGTATTTTAGCCATTAGCGCATCTGCGATATTGATCCGTCTATCCCAAACGCCACCCCTCGGAATAGCCTTCTGGCGTATCACCTTTTCGATTGTGCTTTTGGCTCCGCTGTGGTTGCAAAAGAAACGATGGCAAGAGTTGTTTGCTCTCCCCTCTACTTTGCGGTGGCAGCTATTCGGCTCAAGTCTGTTCTTGGGCCTTCACTTTTGGACTTGGATTTCGAGTCTGCAGTACACCAGTGTAGCAGCCTCCGTGTTGTTGGTTTGCACCAACCCGATTTGGATTGGCTTATTGTCTCCTTGGGTGCTCAAAGAAAAGCTCAGCCGACGGACCTGGCTTGGTATAGGCATCGCGATGGTTGGTGCCTCGACGCTCGCCCTTTCTTCGGAAGGAGGTGGTGCAGTCACCCCCAACCCACTGCTGGGTAACTTCCTCGCGATTGTCGGTGCCTGGGGAGCCACAGGTTATTTAATGATGGGTCGCAAAGTCCGCCCCCACCTCGATCTTTGGAGTTATGCCTCCGTCACACTGTGGGGTGCCTGGATCGTGCTGGCATGCGGCGTTCACTTTACCAGCCCCAGCTTCTCTACCTCTACCATGGCCTATATATCCCAGGAGTGGCACCTCTTTCTGCTGATGGCCCTCTTTCCGCAAATGATAGGACACAACTCTGTAAGCTGGTCCTTACGGTATCTACGCGCAGATACAGTGTCGGTCCTGCTTCTCTTGGAACCCATA
>JALTMC010000844.1 GCA_027005175.1 Myxococcales bacterium | reverse complement strand
AACCTTTTGTAAAAGGCTCAGACATGCGGTTAAAGCTGATTTCAAAGTTACAATCTTTTTGGTCATCACCGAAAGGGTTGAGGCATTCGCTGTTGCCCTTTGCTTGGTGGATCTCAACCAGTCGATCGTAGCGAGCGCGCAGATCTCGCTCTTCTTTTGTGTCACCTTTGAGTTGAAGAGCCAATCCATCGCTCCAGTTGGTGTTGTGTGGAATGGTGATCGCATCACAACCACCTTTTTTGCGGCATCCTTTTTTTAAGGCTCGCCACAACAAGCTTTGGGTGGGATAGTTGATAAAATCATAAGCTACCTCTGGAACATGTGCGTTGGCAAAGATGACATTGCGATGAATATGACTACCACCCGGTGTGGCTGTCCATTCGTAGCCTACAAATGTTGTGAAATTACAGCGTTTGTAAGCGTTTTGGGCAGCGGCCTGGATGTGTTTCCACGTGTTCATCATCATCTTGTGACAATTCACTTTGCTGTGCCAGCAAACCAACGGTTGCTTTGGTTTGCCTTTGGAGAGCATATCCCGTTGGCCCAGAAGTCCAATCATGAAGATTCGGGGATAGATGTGTATTCTTGACAAGTTACGAAGTCCCATGCACACGGGAAGATTTCGATACTTGGGGTGAAAGCATGCAGAGAAGGCCGAGAAATATTCAGCGTGGTCGGTCACTGCCATAAAGTCGAGTGGACGATCGATGGTGAGTTTGGTTTTTCCATCTGCGAGTAATAATGATTTCCCTTGGGCAAAGGCATAAGCGTCGGAAGGGTCATTGCGTGTGCCAAATAAATAAGCGTCAATGGAGTAGGAGGTGTGAACGTGAAGGTCACCCCAGTACACTTGCTTTTGACCGTTGCGGTATGATCGGCAATGCGGCTTGGGACGCCGTGTCTCTGCGAGGGATGGGGGGTTGTAGCTCTCGGCAAAGTAGACATCTGGCTCATCGGGGAAGACTCGTCTCATCTCCCAGACGAGCCACAAGCTGACAACAACAACAGAGAGCAACAGATATCGCCACCATCTGTGTCGCTTCTTCTCTTTGCCTGCTTGCTCTGCTTCTGAGAGAGCCTCTTCTTTGGCCCATCCATCCGATTCAAACATAAACAGTCTTCCCCTTTTTCTTCTCTCAACAACGACTCAAACCTTTGGCCAATCCATCCGATTCAAACATAAACAGTCTTCCCCTTTTTCTTCTCTCAACAACGACTCAAACCTTTGGCCAATCCATCCGATTCAAACTGTTTGCAAGAGGAGATTGTAATGGGATGGGGGAGGAGGCTGTCAGGGGGCCTCGAACATTTCAGGTTCGTGGTAGTCTCCCAATGTATAGACCAACTCACGGTAGAGGCGTAGGTCGAGTTGAGTGATGGTTTGTAAGGTTCGCATGGTTAGAAGTTCTTCCGTCCAGATACTGTTGTTGCGGATCACCTCATCCAGCACCGCATGTATCCGCTCCCAGGGGGACTCTTCTCCTTCCGTGACCAGAAGAAGAGTCGGATACATCTGTTTGCGACGAGAGAGGTAGAGATGCCAACAACGTCGCATGGCATCGTCTCCGAATTCCGCAAAGGTGGAGCGCTTCCAATGCTGGAGAAATGCTCCGTACTCCTGGTCTGCTTGGAGCAACACAACACGGTTGAGCCATCGTTTGAAGTGTGCCCACCAACGTCGTCGTTTGGGAACAGAGCTTTCCATGTCACAACCTTTTTTAAAGAGCTGCCGCATGGAGTTTTCTGCTTCCATGAGTGAGCGAACCTTATGATAATCGGCGGCAAATGCAGAGGTCAGTGCGCGTAGAACAGCACGCCACTGACGTGCTAATGCCGGATCAATCGTGCGAAGATAGGTTTTTATCATTTCACCTTTCCATTTGTAGTGACGCAAAAATTCGTCAAACAAATGGAGCTGTTTGGCTCGTTCGTGGCTGAGGTGGTTAAACTCCAGGTGCTCTTTCTCTGAGGCAGAGATAAAGTCTAGATCGGCTTGGTAGGTATGGCCTTCAACACCAGAGCGATTGAGACCTGGAAGATAGAGTCCCAGGTATTCGACATCGAGCATGGCACGAAGCCGCATATACTCAACATAGATGGGCTTGCGCATGCGGTTGATCTTGCGGATAGCGACTTCAAAAGGCGCATGCCCCGCTTGAGCGACATCATCTTGGCTGGGTGGCTTGAGGACATCGAGAACAAGCTGGCGAATTCGTCCAATCATCCAAAACAAATTTTTAAAGAACCACCACAGCATCTTAAAAGGAAAGAGGAAGAAGCGTCCACCCTCCAGATGGTTGAGATAGAGTTGGTAAATATTGACCGTGCGAGATTCTTTGGGTAGTTTATGAAAAGGAAAGAAACCAAATAATTCCCGAAATAGCAGGCGTCGCTCTGCCTGTACAAGCGCAACCACGCGAGGGCCAAAGGTCTCTCGAATGGCCTCGTCGCGATTTTCATTGTTCGATAGAAAATGTAGTGCTGTAAAGGCCGTAGTACGGAACTCTTGTTCTTTGTTAGCGTCATCCTCTTGTAAC
>JALTMC010000843.1 GCA_027005175.1 Myxococcales bacterium | reverse complement strand
GTTCTATCTTTGATACCGAAAAAGAGAAGAGACGCTTCACTTCCTTGTGGCTGCAACACATGAACACTAAGCGTTGGTTCAAACACAGGATAAAAACCAAAGTACGTGCCAAGAAAGCTATCTTGCGCTACCATTGGCAGAAGCTCCAACGCAAGAAACGCCGATGGCAACGACACCACAAATCTTATGGCCACCAACACCATGATCACTGGGGTTACAAAGGCCATGGTTCTTGGGACCACAAAGGAAAGAGATTCCTTAAGCATCACAAATGGTGCAAGAAGCGTGGTCGTTGGGTTCGACGAAACAAGAAAGGAGAAGGCAAGAGCTTCTGCCCACACAGCCGCCGCTGGAGGAGACATCACTACCGACACGGACACCATGGATACCACAGACGTTGGTGTCACAAGCATCATTGGAGAAGGCATCACCACCGGCACGGACACCATGGACACCACAGGCATCACTGGCGTCACAAGCTTCGACGTTTCACGCGAAGGATGCGTCCTTTCCGTAAATTCCACCGAGGATTGTCCAAACAACAGCGCGAGTTGATGCATACAACAAGATACGAGAAGGCCCAAGTGACCTTGCCACTCCGAGCACGAGCCAACTATGAGAGAGCTGTGTTCATTTCGATGTTGATGTCGACCCATTTAAAGCTGTCTCAGGTGAAACCACAAATCGCCAAATGGGTTGCTGCAAAGATTGCCTGGAAACGTGCAAAGATCAAGCTCAGTTTGAAATTCTACAATAGCTTGGAAGATTCTCAAAAAGTCGATTTTGGCTATTTGATGCTTCGAAAGAAGAGGCTCGGAAGAAAACTAACAAAGAAGATCAGACACACATTCCACCGTTACATGCATATCGTTCGGAAAAAAAGCCGTTACTACATCAAGCGATGGAGACGTTGGCAGGCTCATCTCCTTCGACAAGAACAACTCCGGCAACAAGACGAAAATGACAAGGACGCCAAGGACAGCAAAGACAACAAGGATACCAAAGCCAAAGCAAGTGATGGCAAAGCTCCCTCCAAAAAGTTGAAGCCTACAACCAAAGCCCCGGCTGCTCGCAAAACCGCCCCGGCTGTTCGCAAAGCTGCCCCGGCTGTTCGCAAAGCTGCCCCGGCTGCTCGCAAGGCCGCCCCAGCTGCTCGCAAGGCCGCCCCAGCTGCTCGCAAGCCAACTCCCCGTAAGTAAGCTACCTCCACCTCGGCTGTTCGCAAGGCCACCTCGGCTGTTCGCAAGGCCGTTCTCCGTAAGTAAGCTACCTCCACCTCGGCTGTTCACAAGGCCGTTCCCCGTAAGTAAGCTACCTCCACCTCGGCTGTTCGCAAGGCCGTTTCCCGTAAGCAACGTTGCTTAATTTTAGAGTGGTAAGGCGATGCCATCCGTGCATTGTCACAACCTTTGTCTCCTCCACTTCCTTCCTCTTCCAGACACCAAATCCATTGATGTCTTTATCATCGGGATAATCTGTGCTAGAGTGACTCGCCTAGGTGAAACGTATACCTGCCATGATTGGGGTGAAAACCTGCCCCAGCACCCTTCAAGAGGGGTGAGATAAAAGTAAGCATGACCCAAAGAAAAAAATACACAGTCCGCCAAGCCAATGGAAACTTGTATGGTCCTTATGACCTGGAACAACTGCAGCAGATGATCCGTGAAGGGCGGATTCAACCGAATGACGCGATCGCGGCTGTGGGTCAAACCTTTCAACCGCTCCAAGCTTATCCAGATCTCCTCAAATATTTGCCTAAAAATACTCCACAAGGCACACCTGTAGCGATGGAGTTGCTTTCCGGTCAGATTGGGGCAACCGATCTATTGGTGGGGCTCCAACCGATTCGCGTCCTCTATCCAGATGCAGATGGTTCAGGCTTTGCGACCTTTGCGGGAGACCTCTCCAAGATCCCCTTTCCGCGTCTCTACTACAGTCTTCACATCCACAACCAAACAGGGCGACTGTTGCTGATACAGTCTGAATCTCTCACAAGAGAGATCTACTTCCTTCGAGGTGCTCCTTGGATTATTAAGTTACCCACAGAAGAAGATGATCTGGCCCAACGATTGTTGAATCGTAAACTCTGTACCTTTGAAGAGCTAAGCGAAGGAATGGCTCAAGCCAGAGAAAGAGGGGGTCAGTTTTCGGATCACTTGGTGGCATTACAATTCGTCGCAGCAGGTCAACTTTATGAGGTGTTGCAGGAACAGTTTCGAGACCGGCTGTTATCCACCTTTGCGTGGAAAGAGGCACGTTATCTTTTCTTTGCCAACGAGAAGCCCAAAGAAAGCGGTGTCCCCCTTAATCTGGACAATCTCAAGATCGTAAAGCAAGGCATCATGGATCACTATGAGATGCAAGAGCTACAATGGGTCATCGAGCCACATTACAATCATAGCTTGATTAAGTTGTCACATCCGCATGTTAGGCAAGATCAGCTTCATTTTTCTGCCAAAGAAGCCCGAATGTACAACAACATTGGCCGTGCCGGAACAGTCTGGCAATTTATCCATCATATCGAGCAGTCCCATGTCGCAACACAACTTGAAATACTGCAGTTCCTTTACTTTCTTGCGGCTCTTGATATGATACATATCAATGAACAGACTTTGTGGCCCCCCCTTGTTGATAACCTTCGTATGTTGCAAGGAACATAGACCTCCTTCGAGAGAGATAAAACCATGTTCGATTTGAGAAGACTGCGTCTCGTGCTATTGCTTCTGGTATTTGTTACCAGTGGATTGTGGTTCGGTTGTAACTCCTTTACAGTGGTGCGCCCTGTCCCGCCTCTTTCAACCTGGCTGGACAAGATCTGCCCAAACCCCAGTGGTAGCAAGAAAAGACGCATTTTAAAGACAGGTGAACGCATTCTCTGCCAACACCAAAATCGACGCGGCTACCCTCGTTGGATTTTTCAAGCCAGTGAACGTATTGTATCAACACCAAAGCCCGGTATTGGTGACATGATATTCATCAGTTCACTGGATCGAAAGCTGTACGCAATCGACTCCCAAGGGAACCGAAAGTGGACATTCAAAACAGCCGACTTGGTGCTGTCTTCTCCTGCCACGACGATTGATGGCACAGTGTATATCGCAGCAAAAAACGGATTGCTGTACGCAGTGAACAGCTCAGGTGTTCGCAAGAGAAACTGGGAAAGCCCCTTTGATGCAGTGCAAAAGATCGACTCCTCCCCCAAAATTGACACAAACAACACGATCTATATTCCCACAAAGATTGGTAAATTTCTCGCGATCAACCCAAACAAAACAACCAAGTGGGTTTATCAAAGCAATGATACGTTCCAAAACTCAACACCTGAGTTTTCAACAGACTTCCAGACCTTGTACATCGGTGGCGCGGGTGGAACCTTGCACGCTATCCGTACCACTCACCCCCTCTTCTCGGGAATGACTCGTCATAAGTGGCGCAAAAATCTTTGTGATAAGATCACCGCCTCACCTGCCGTGGGTCCAGACGGTACGATATATGTTGGCTGTTGGAATGGAAAACTACTCGCGGTCAGCCCTTTAGGCAGGCTGAAATGGTCCTTTCAAACCGGCAGTCCTATCCTGGCAACCCCACGCATTGGAGAGGATAATACGATCTATGTCGGCTCCGACAGCAAGTGGTTTTATGCTGTCCGCAGAGGAAAGTGCCTCTGGCGTTTTCGCAGTGGCATTTACAAAAAAGGAAAAGCACCTCAATCGGACGATGGTGGTGGTGGTGGTGGTACCCAAAAAACGAATGCTGACAAGTGTCAACAACAATTCCCACCCACAGAAGGAGATTCCAAGTACTACGTGATCAAAGGCTCTGAAGCGTATGTACAAGCAAGCGCAACCATCTCAAGCAAAAAGGTGATCTACTTTGGCTCCATCAATGAGTACCTCTACGCTGTCTCTCGAACAGGAAAGCTGCTTTGGTCTTTTGATGCCCAAGGGTGGATCGATAATGCCCCCATTGTAAAGAATACCAACAACAAAGAGATCATCTATGTCGCTGCTGGCTCTCGCCTCTATGCCATAAACCCCTAACCTTCAAAAGCTGAGCCCTCAACCACTTGGAAGCAAACCGCAGGCTGAGCACACCCACAACGAGAGGGGAAATTGAGTGCTCCAGGTCTTCAGCAACCTGTCATGAAGTGGTGGGCTGATCAAGGACTCTCCGCAACGCCTGTGCAAGTTCACCCAAAGGGATTGGCTTATTGAGAACAGCCGCAAAGCCCAAGTCTTGAAGCTCTTCCTGATTTTCTTCCTGTGAAGAGCCCCGCAACATGGTTCCACTCAGTAGTACCATTCGGATACGAGGTCTTAATTCACGGATCTTTGATGCAACGCTCAAGCCGCTCATTCGCGGTAAACCGCGATCAAGACATACAAGGTCAAAACTTTGGGGTTGAGAAGAGAACAATTCAAGGGCTTCAATCCCATCCTCAGCACAGACAAGCTCGTATCCAAGCTGGCAAAGAAAGGTCTTCAACAGAGAACGAAAAGCCGAATCATCTTCAACAATCAGCAGACGCTCACAGCCTCCAAGGTGCGGCCAATCCACATCCAAGAGTGGATCGATGCTCCCAGAATCTGTGGGCTGAAGAGATGGGGATTGGGGTACAAAAGCTTCACTGTGAGAACTCACCTCAAGAGCAGAGGACCCCTCTTCACCAGAAGCCTTACTCCTCACTTCCAGTTCCATATCCGCCAGCACCCCAGCCCGATCCAAAGCATCCCGAACAGCCTCACCGATTTTATTTGCATAATCAGAGCCGATTGGATCTTCCGCCAAGTGACGACGCAACAAAGAGGAGAATCCAAGAATCGCCCCCAAAGAGTTATTAAGCTTGTGTAGCTCCTTCCCCCAAAGAGACTCTTTGAGAGGATCTTTTCGCTCCATCACTTGCTCCTCTATACCATTTTAAAAGGCTTTTCAACCAAGACAATATCCATTCAGACACATACCGACACACACGCCAACAACTCTTTGATACTCAAAGATAACAATATGTTACAAAAAATGTCAGTCGATTTTATCTTGCTCTGTCACTTCTACAACACGTTGAAGAAACCTTTTTGCGACCTCCCTCTCCAAGGTCTCCAAGCTATCGATTTGCTCTAATGGCAGTCGAAGGAAAGACATAAAAGCCTGCACCCCATCATCATCAATCGTCTCTTCGTACCATTCTCCAGACTCTGTCCATTCATCATCAGGAACAAAATGGTCTGCATACAGATATGCGATGGTCTGTTCAAAAGGAAAAGACTCACTGCTTTCGATCTCAGCCAAGACTCCCATCCAGATCTCCGGCTCGGGAGAGAACTCGGAATCAACAGAGACATTGACAAGCAAGAGAGGGAGAGAATCGTCTTCGATAGGAGAATAAGCAACGCTGAAATGACGGCTACTCCATCGTGAGGAACTCCGAAGCAAGTGGGTGATCGTAGAGACCATCACCTCGCCACTGTCAGACAACAACTCATAAGCAGGATCTGCTTCTTCAAGGATATATCCTAAAGCACGAAACATATCAGCAGTGCTCTTGTGAAACTGTCGTACAATCTGGTGTCCATCCATCACAGACTGCATTGTTTCACTGAGCTGAGAACCTTGCATTATACACACTCCAATTTATCGTAAGATACTCAAATCACAGGGCAAGTATCGATGAGCAAGTTATCGCAGAACAACAAGCATCGAAAAGAAGCGTCAACCACTCGGTTTGAAAGCGACGTCGGGAAGTATCATGGCTCGTCATCGCGAGGAAATCAAGGCCCAAAACAACAGCAGAATAGCATCAATCGATGGAAGAAGAGGCTTCCCTGGGTATCTCCCAGCGAAGAGGTCACGGCAGCATCAATCGATGGAGGAAGAGGCTTCCCTGGGTATCTCCCAGGAAAAGGTCACAGGAGGCTGAATCGGTTGGTATGCAAGGTTACAACTGCTGACATTCAGAAAGGTTGTGGTGCCATTGGAGGTCATGCCATAAGCCTCATGGATGTGGCCAAAGATGTGATACTTGGGTCGAACTCTCTCTTCGATCACCTCAAGAAGGTCTCGACAACCCACAAGCTCTCCACGCTCAACTCTATCACCATGTCCATAAGCAGGACCGTGAGTCACGAGGATGTCAACCTGATCAGGGATGAGGTCCCACTTCGCCCGAATCTCTTCCCCTCTTTGTAAATTAAACGCCCAATTAAAAAACCAAGGCTGCCAAGGCGATCCATAAATCCGGATCCCCTCAATGAGAACTTCCTCATCCTGCAAATAAATCGCGTTGGTGATTAATCGTCGGGCTGCTTCTGGTGTCCTCTCAAAAGCAAAATCATGGTTTCCCGCAATCAACACCTTATGGGGATGAGGCAGAGTTCCAAGAAAATCATTAAATGCCTCAATCGACCCAAGCTTACCCCGCGATGACATATCCCCAGCATGGATCAAGATATCTCCATCTGGGATAGCAAGAAGCTCATGCTTGTTATGCGTATCACTCATACAAACAATCTGTAAACTTCGACTCATCAGAAGGTACACCTTTTAACATGAGAAAAGAGGGCTTACCCAACACAGAAGAGTATATAGGAAAACAGAAAAGAGTATATAAAAAAATGGGAGATGAGGGAGGAAAAAAAGAAGAGTGAACGAGGTGAGTTAGGGATACGGAGAAAAAAAAGTATGCATATTAGGTAGGCCTAGGTTGAAGAGACGTATGCGAAGCGGAAGGACACAGCCCTGGTAGTACCACGGCAAGGACTGACAGCGCAGCAGATGTCTTTCCAGACAAGTCAAAGGGTATGATCATTTTTGTCCGGCTCCCTTAAAACCTCCAGGTCACTCCGACACCGACATTCGCGCCTTTTTCCTTGCTATAGCCACCACGAACACCAAAATCCAAGTTGTCGGTGGGTTGGTATCCAGCCCGAACCTCAACAGAGTTGTTGTTGTTAATCAGATCAGCGCGGGCACGACCACGAACATAAAAGTCATCACCGTTGTAGGCATAATTAGCATCAATGGTGGAGAGATCAAGGTTGTCGTTCATGGTTGCAACACCACTCACAGTATAGTTAGCCCCAGTATAGCGACCCGACAACACAACACTATCGACGCCATTTTTGTTGCCATTGACCGCAGCATCAACATAGGTTTTGTCGCTCCCCCAACGGGCACCAACACCGCCGGTGACTTCATCGAGGTTACGAGTATCAACCGTGAGATTGGAGCGCAATCGAAGATCACCCGCACGATAATTGCCCTCAATGGAAGTAGCCAAGCTGGGGTTGGAAAAACGCTTATCCCACATGGCTTCTGTTTTCAGACTAACGTGGTTACTAAATAATTTTGTTTTGACTTGGGGTTTAATGCCCAGTTTTTTGAGGGCCTCCGACCCCTGTAAAAAGCCATAAGCTCCAATCGCGACACTGGATGCTCCCAGCAAACCGTAATAAACTGCAGGATTATCGGATTTAAGCTCGCTAGCCCATTGTTTGGCAAGATCTCCCCCAACTTTACCAAGATCTTTGAGCGTTTTGGTTTCCAGATTGTCGGTGGATATGCCTTCCCCCTGAAGATAGCTTCGCAACTCTCTTGTTTTCTGTGGGGACAGCGCACCAATCGGCATGTTCATCATCATATCTTTGGCAGCCGAGGCCAGCTGTTGTTGCTGGTTCTCCGTAAGACTGTCTCCTGCACGAACAGGGGATCTCCCCTCAGCAAGGCTCATGGCATCGTGATTCATAATGCGACGCAAGCGACTAGCAAACTTGTTGACAGCAGCATCCGCCTTTTCCCGGACTGCCGGAGACAACTCCGTACGCTTCGCCCCACCAATTTCCCAGGAATCGCCTCCAAGGTTGGGTAGATTCGAAGAAGGCGGTGCTTTTGGAGTAGTGCCGGGAATTGTAGCAGGAAGATCTAAATTTAACGGTTTGTTGTTCTGAAGACCTACCATCGGTTGATGACCTGAAGACCTTGAAACCGGCATACTCAACTCTCCTCTATCCAACATCTAAAAAAAGCAAATAGCATCGACTGCCATGATCGATTGAAGTTTTATAGAAGCACATCCATCGACCTGACGAAAACGACAAGGGGCAGATACAACTCCTCACACCTAGTCTCGTCAGATCAGAGGCAAAAGTTGTCAAAAAAGTTTAAGTTAATCAACTGGAGCTTGGTCCCACAACGATATCAAGTGGTATCTTAGCGACTTCCATCCACTGTCCCACGGGCATCATTTGCACCTCCACACGAAAGACATAAGAGCCCGGTTTGCTAATAAGTAGGCCTGGCATCCGAACTCGGGTTCGACGACGAGGGAACTCTGAGAGGTCGATGTTATAAGATTGTTCTTCCATTTTCTTGCCGTCGGGACCCGACAACGACATCCGACCTCTTGATTTTCCAGGTTGGTCCAGTTGAGATCTTCGCCAACACGTCACCAGTTCAAGGCGTATCGGTAAGGAGACCTCTTTGTTCTCCGCAAGCAGCTCTGGAGCCAAGGAGATCTCATCCACCACCTCCAACAAACTGATATTTTGACTTTCAACATCCACCAAACTGCGCGAGCACAGAACAGTCCACACATGATCAATCATATCTCGCTTCTCCCTTTGTAACAACCATTTGACAACTCTTATAATTTAAATCTGCCAGCAAAGAAATCACGCATTAATTTGACCACTTCCTCAGGGTATTCAATCAGCACAAAGTGCGAGCCATACGGTAAGCAGATATGCTTTGAGTGAGGGAGCTTCCGCACCATCTCTTTGGACAAATAAGCTGGTGTTAAGAGGTCCAAACGACCACTCACGACCAAGGAAGGCTGCTTAATATCTCGAAGCAGATGATACACGGAATGAGAGTCCAGTTCTTGAAACAAACGCAAGTAATTCCCAAAATCTGTAGAAAGAAGATCGGACATATATTGTACCAACAAGTCCTTTAACTTTGGATTTTTGTACAAGAGATTGCCGTACGCCCATCCCACCCGACGTAACAAAGGCTCGATGGTATCAAAATGCTCAGAGACCCAATGAACAGGGCCAGGTCTGACATACATAAAGTCGATAAACTCGTGTAAGGTTTTGTTAAACCAGGGCACGCGGAACAGAGGCTGGAAGGCTGTGTCGAGAACTTTGCCATAAGAGCCATTGAGCAAGACAAGACGATCGATCTGGTCGGGAAACAAAGAGGCTGTCTCCAAAGAAACCTGAACTCCCATACTCCACCCAACCATGGTGGCTTTTTTGATGCCCTCATGCTCCATGATCTCGCGAATATCTTCTGCATGCTCTGGGATGGCAAGACGTCGGATATGACTCGGAGCATCCGACTCAAAAAGACCACGATAATCCCAGGCGAGCAACCGATACTCCGACGAGAAAGCCCGAATAAGAGGCTCCCAAGAGTACAGTCGCCCCCCCAAACCATTGGCCAGGATCATGGTCTTGTCACCATGACCCACCACCTCATAAAACAACCGTACTCCGTCCCTTGTGATCAATTCACGAGGCTCGATCCCCAACTCATTTCGGCTCCTTTGCATCCAACGCGGTGCAACAACTTCTCTCATCAGAAAAAACCTCTTATGTTGTGGGCGTGGAAACCCCCTCCCGATCACGGGTCTGGCAGAATGTACAGCAAAGCGGATGAGGTGGGAGTCGTTGACACTTGCTCCTCTCACCTAAGGCTTTGACCTCTGTCATGAGATGCAATGTAACATGTTTGGAAGTATCCTTCACCAAGCCTACGCTGAAGTCCTGGCACCGTTCACAGACAAATCCGGTTTTTGTAAAGAAGACATCCATAAAGAACAGGAACCTGACAGCCTGTAAAAGATATCGCAAAGTGAGGTGAGTTTCGGGCTATCGAAAGAGGTAGTCCAAAGCAGGAGCAATTGCAAGAAGATTCAATGACTGGCTTGACGGAGAGTTTCGGGCTATCGAAAGAGGTAGTCCAAAGC
>JALTMC010000842.1 GCA_027005175.1 Myxococcales bacterium | reverse complement strand
ATCTCAAGCCATTCAATTGGGCTTTGAATACAGTCGGATGGTTCGGCAAAACAAAGTGTTAAAGGCCGAAAACTTTCGGCTGAGCTTGTCTGTCGCGAAACTTCGAGACTTGCAACGCCTGCATCGAATCGCCAAGCAAGAATTGGGCATGCAGCAACCTCACGCATCCCACATTGTGTCGGAGCTACAGGTCAAGCAAATGCTGCGCACACCGAGCAAGCCTAGCTTGTCTCTGGCCCAAGCCAAAACACGAAACAAACTCTCTCCCACAAGGCGAGATAGTGACGGCTGAATCAGCAAAGAAAAACCCCGACATCCCAGGCTGGAAGGCATGGGTGCTACGGTCTCTTCCTATAACTTCTACCCTGTGCAGCTCGTTGCTCTATGCTGCCACAACAAGCGATGAGATGAGATGAGAAACAAAAGCCGCTCTTCTTATACATCCCAACCCTCCACATCGAGTCGCTCAAGACGCCCCTCTTTCAGTCCTGAAACAGAACAGCACCAAAAAAACTCTCTTCATCAGCAGTTCTTTCGTCGGCTATGGTTGGCAACGCTGTTGTTCTGCCTTGGATTTGCAGGCTTATCGTACCGGGCCTACGACCTGCAGGTGCAGCGTAGCAGCAACTTTCGAAAGATGATTCAGGCCAGTCAGGTTGCAACGTTACGACTGTCGGCAAGACGGGGGACGATCTATGATCGCAATATGGCTCCACTTGCCTTGAGTGTGGAAGTCAACTCGATCGGAGTGAACCCACGATTGTTTCGACATAAACTAAAAAAGCACCAGCGTCGAAAGTTGGCACGCCAACTTGCACACATCTTACATCGGCCTCTGCGTTCCATTCAACGAACACTAGAGCAAGACACCTTTTTTTCCTGGTTAAAGCGACACATTTCACCACGCGAGCATGAGGCGCTCAAACGATTGAAGATCGATTTTGCGTTACGCCCAAGCCAGGAACCCCGACGCTTCTACCCCAACAGTTTTCTAGCGGCTCATATCCTCGGGCACACCGATATAGATGGACGAGGACTTGCTGGCGTAGAGCATGTCTTTGATCGACTGTTGCGAGGAAAATCTCAAACCCTCCGACTGCCTCACGACACAAAAGGACGTCATATTCTGGTCAATCCCAACCAACTCTCAAGACGAGGACGTCCAGGAGCCAACTTGGTACTGACTCTCGACAAAACCATACAGTACCACACAGAGACAGAGTTGGCCTTTGCTGTTCACAAGTTTCAAGCCAAGCGCGGCATTGCGATTGTCATGAATCCCAACAATGGTGATGTTTTGTCTCTTGCTGTCTATCCTACTTTTAATCCCAACAAATTCCATCAAACCAAGCCAAACATCCGCAACAACTGGGCGATCACATCGCCCTATGAGCCAGGCTCTACCCTCAAGGTGCTCACGATTGCAGTCGCACGCGAACTCAAAGTCATTGGGCTCCACAAACGCATGGATTGTGAGAACGGACGTTTTCGCATTGGTCGCTATACGATTCGTGATGACCACCCCAAAAAACACCCACTGACTCCAAAGGAAGTGCTGAAGTACTCCAGCAATATTTGTACCGCGAAGATCGCTTTTCTCATCAACAAGTACCGACTGTACAAATACTTTCGCAAATTTGGCCTGGGACAGCGCACCAAGATCGGTATTGCAGGTGAATCGAGAGGGCTCTTTTCTCGACCTCGACGCTGGGCGCGAATCTCCACAGCAAACATCGCCTTTGGACAGGGAATCGCCGTTACACCCATACAGTTGATCACAGCCATTAGTGCCATTGCTAACGGTGGCGTGCTCTTTCGACCCCGGCTATACAAAGCGATCACTGACGCCAACGGTCGCACCATTCGACAGTTCCCCATCAAAAAAGTACGCAGAGTGATCTCCCGTCGCGCCTCACGTGAAGTTCGAAATATGATGGCTGCAGTCGTGAAAAGCGGAACAGGGCGAAACGCCGCCATTGAAGGCATCTCTGTCGCAGGAAAAACAGGAACAGCCCAAAAGCCTGCCAAGAGTCGCCGAGGCTATGGAAAAGGCCGCATTGGCTCTTTTGTTGGATTTGTACCAACTCACAATCCGCGCCTGGCCATCCTTGTGGTGATTGATGAACCCAAAAAATCCAAGTACGGTGGAACCGTTGCAGCCCCGGCCTGGAAACGTATTGCGATTGCATCTCTCCAACATTTGGGAGAGATCCCCTCCAATGGTAGTACAGTCAACATCAATCAGTTTGGCCAACCAGCTCCAACACTACCCACCATTCAACCCAAGAAACACAAACCAAGCCGACAAGGCTCTCTCGCTCTCCACCGAGCAAAGCCAAAAACACAAAAAGAGAAACGCCCCTCTGTTCCCAGTCTGCTGGGTTTGGAGTGGACAAGAGCCCACCACAAAGCGCGACGACTCGGTCTCCGACTCCGGTCACTTGGAGCGATGGGACGAGGCTATGCTCGATACCAACGCCCCTCTGCGGGTTCTCCCCTACCCCGCGATCGTGAACTCACCGTGATCTTCCGCTAATCACAAGTCCCT
>JALTMC010000841.1 GCA_027005175.1 Myxococcales bacterium | reverse complement strand
TTGTTCATATCGTAATTACCTCCATCAGATTAGAGCAAAGCCTTGCTCATTCAGTTGCTCTGTCCGTCTCTTTCGATGAGAGATATATGCAGCATGATTCCGTCTTTGCCGATATCTCGTCACTTCCAGTACCCACGCCACATCATGTTCACGCTTGGAAAGAACAACCGAGAGTATCAGTTGAACTTGGGGGATGGTCAATGCTGGAGCCTTATCCCCGTATTTGAGCTTCACTCGGACCAAGAACAGGAATACCAGAATACATTGCGTCATGTGATGGTGCCATCCAACCCAACTTCGTACTTCATAATCCCCCATTCCTCCATCGTCTTCACCCAAGGTGATGTCGACTTCCTGCCGAACCTGTCCCAAGATAGGTTCGTCTTCCCAGCTTCCTTCGGAGATGAAGTGTTGGAGACCCCGGATTGCATTGGGGTCATCACCCATCAGATGCAAGAGCATGGGTTCGACCGATTCTCTAGGACAATCAGAGAGTAGGCCTTGTTGATAGAGCAAGGCTCTTTCCCGTTGCTCCCGGCGTTGGTAGAGCGGACTAAAAATGCTGTGGTATTCTTCAAGTTCCTTATCCAACAACTTCACATCTTGTTCAGAAAGCTCAAACTTTGGTACTGTCTCGATGGGTGCTGCCATGGTTCTTTCTCCTGTGACGGGAGTTTATTTTACCATGGTATAAGCACTACCTCTTTTACTCAACCCCCTGCTTCCGGTGAGTGTTTTGCTAGCAACGGGTCTTCACAAAACGGGAACACGAAAGTCTCGTTGTAGTACTAACATACTGTAAAAGAAACGGACATAGCGAAACTCATACTCTCTATCTTTCCAATCTACTTTGTTGGCTATGCAACAAAGAGGTCTCCCTGCATCATGATTGACATAAATCAAATCACTGACTGAGAAAAAGCAAGGGATTCTCCTGAAAATATCCTAGAATACTCAGGTATTGTTAAGAACCCCTTAAAGAGAGGAGGGATTGATGAAAATCGGTGACCACATGAGTACAGAGATCGTATATGCAAACCTTCGCGATGGCCTCCATCAAACCTACACAAAGATGCAGGAACGCGGGATTCGACACATGCCAGTCCTCAATGAAAAAGAAGAACTGGTTGGGATCATTAGTGACCGCGACCTGCGACATCCGCAGTGGCTGGATACTTTCCCAAACTTTGCCCCCAACTTCCGTATGGATAACAATACAAAGGTAGAACAGGCGATGTCTCAATCCCCAGCCTCACTCAAAGCAGATGATGATCTCGCTGATGCTGTCGGAATGTTTATTGAGCGCAGATACGGCGCAATACCCGTTGTCGATACAAACAACAAAGTCATTGGCATCATCTCTACGATAGATGCCCTTCGCGCCTTCCACCAAAGCCTCCAACCCCCCTCAAACTAACAACACTCCCCCTCAAACTAACAACACTCCCCCTCATCCAACAACCCAACCTTTGCTCCAATCTCTCCTTTTCCATTTCAGGAAAACTCAGCCGTCTCAAGACACTCGATAATGAGTACCGAGGCTTTTGCGATTTCGGTAGGCAGCGTGAGTAACGGCAAGAGCCGTTTGAACGCCATTTCGTAGACCGATGACTTCATCGCTTGGAAACGTATGACGATAGAACGATTCGACTTCAAATTGTAGCTCTCGCAAGATCTGCAGTGCCCGTTTCAGGCGACGATTGGAGCGCACCAGTCCCACATAATTCCACATGGTATATTGTATCGTCATCCAATCTTGTTGAATCAGAGCAGGGTCGGGTGCTTCCGTTTGTAGTTCCCAGGGACGAACTTGGTACGATGTTGGGTCAGGATGAAGATGTTGTTCATGCGCTGCACTTTCAGCAGCCAGGACTCCCCATGTAATGGCTTCGAGCAAGGAAGTAGATGCCAGACGATTCGCACCATGAACGCCCGTACAACTGACTTCTCCAATCGCTCGTAGTCCAGGGATGTTGGTGCGCCCATCCAAGTCAACAGCGATACCACCACAGGAATAATGTGCCGCAGGAACCACAGGGATGGGTTGCTCCCTCAGATCAATTCCAAAATCCTGACATAATTGATAAATGTTGGGGAACCTCTCAACCAGCCAGCCCGCGTCGAGATGAGAAACATCGAGAAACACACAATCCTCACCGGTTTCAAGCATTTCTTCGTGTATCGCCCTAGCGACAACATCGCGTGGTGCCAGTTCAGCCAGTTCATGATAATCTTTCATGAACCGATTCCCCTGTCGATTCACCAACCATCCTCCTTCCCCTCGCACAGATTCACTGATTAAAAATCGAGGAGTGTTTGGGATATAAAGTGCTGTGGGATGAAACTGAATGTATTCGAGGTGAATGACTCTGGCCCCCACTCTATAGGCCATAGCGACACCGTCACCACGCGCTCGTTCAGGATTGGTCGTGTGATGATAGATCTGTCCCAAGCCACCTGTAGCCAAGAGCGTCTCCCGTGCAACAAAGGCTTTGACTTGGCGCGTGTCAGGAAACATCGCATATACACCGAGGCACTGGGGAGTAAGATAGATGTCTTTCGCGTCTTCGGTGTGGTATCCACGCATAATCAGATCGATCGCGGTCGCACCATAATATATCGTTATGTTCGGATGTTTCTGGACTTCGTGGAGCAACCCCTGCGACAGATATCGCCCCGTGGCATCTTTCACATGAAGAACTCGGGCAAGAGAGTGAGCGCCCTCTGCTGTAAAGTGGAGTTCGCCTTCTGGGTTGCGATCAAAAACAACACCACATCGCTCTATCAGTAACTCACGCACAACCTCTGGACCACGTTCCGCAAGTAAAGCAACGGCTTCATCGCGGCAGATCATAGCTCCCGCGAACTGGATGTCCTGGGCAAGAATAGCGGCAGAGTCAGCTTCACTGCGATAAGCAATGCCACCTTGTGCCCAGCTTGTATTCGAATCCTCTGTCGGCCTCTCAACATGCGACAACATCACCACAGAAAGCCCCAAGTCCGCAGCACGCAACGCGGCAGAACAACCCGCTGCGCCCGCTCCAATCACCAAAACATCCGATTTCTTCATACCCATTCCCTAGCACAGAAAAGAGTGTTCCAATGGGAACAACACAAAACACAGAACACACTATAACATCCCTGAAGCACCCAACTTCCAACGGACACGAGCGATGGTGAGTGGCACAATATCGCCTTTAAAGCCGCCTTGTTTTCGAAGTGCTCTGACAGCCTCTTTCATCGAGTTGACGGAGCCCACGTAATCATCCAAGAGTAAAAGAGCACCGACATCTCGGGGCAATCGACTTCCACCCACCCCCATTTTGCCCTTTACATTCGCCCGACGCTGGTCGTTGTTAAGAAGCTCACCCTGTCGTTTTTCAGGTACTCTTGTCCAGACCAAGAGATCGGAAAGAAAAGGAACACCCAATTCACGAGCAACCAATGTAGCTGTAAACTCCTGTTGAGTCCATGTTCGGGAAGGCAATGTTGCAACAGCGACAACGTCATATTCCTTTCGCAAGAGAGTGAGCTTGTCACACAACAGAGCTTGCAGCTCCGGAGATATCACGGTGACTGCTGATGCTCTTTGTCGCATAAACTGCACAAACATCGGGGATCTTTGCTCGCTATTGAGTAGAGCAAGTCCCTTTGACATCAGTGGTCGTGACGAAGCAAGGATGGGAACAGAGCGTTCATACAGCCAGCTTCGCGCACCTCTGTCAACGAGCTTCCAGTCATCCACGGGAGGGACACAGAGGCTACAACGCCCACAGGGTTGACTTTCCTCATCACCCAAGGCAAGCCGAAGGGCATGCATCAAGCATGCTTCCTTACCGTCACCATACCGCAACATCGCCTCAAGCTCCTTGGTGCGTATCCTGAGTTGATGCTCGTACCGGGAGAGATCCACCATCGATGTATGACCTGTTCGTTCATACACCTGACGACGACTTTTTAACTTCTTTTCGACAAGGCCCTGCTCCATTAATTCAGCCAGAATGACATTGACCTTTGTGGGGTGAAGGCCTGAACGTACCTTGATGGTGTTTTGGTTCGGCCCGGCACCTTTTTCATCAAGTGTCATATGGGAAAGGACATTCTCAAAGTCCTCTCGACTCGGCTGAGCGGAACGAATAAAGTGACGCTGAATTCGGCTATCCTTGCGATCAAAAAAGAGTACGCCCACAGCAGGCTTTCCATCGCGCCCCGCACGCCCAACCTCCTGATAATAAGCTGTGATTGAACCCGGTATATCGACATGTACAATGAAACGTACATCAGGTTTGTCGATCCCCATTCCCAAAGCATTGGTTGCGGCAATGGCCTTGTAATTTCCTTGAATAAAGTCTTTCTGAAGAGTGCGTTTCCGAGCGGGGTCATACCCTGCATGATAGGAAACCACATCCAGTCCTTGTTTGCTCAAGTACTCGGCTACAATCTCCGTATTTTCCCGGGTGGAACAGTATAAGATACCGCTACCTTCCCACCGAGGTAGGATTTCAGCAAGAAGCTCCAGCTTCTCACTAAGATCCTGAACGGGTCGTATCGATAACGTAATATTACTTCGATCCATCGAAGCTCTGAGAACCTTGATCCTTCTCTTCGACTCCGATTCTAACTGTTGAGCGATATCCTCCTCTGTACGCACGTCGGCGGTTGCTGTAAGTCCTAAGATATGTAAGTTGGGATTTCGTTTTTCAAAATCTCGCACCGTTTTAATGATTTGCCGATAACTGGGTCTGAAATCATGCCCCCATGTAGAAATACAATGAGCTTCGTCCACCACCAAAAGGTTTACTGGAAGCTTCGAAAGAAACTCCAACGTTTCGAGATTGTCGAGCTGTTCAGGAGCGATAAATAAGATGCGCAGATGTCCAGAAAGAGCATCCCGACGGGCCGCTTCATTTTCCTCTGTGCTTTGGTCGGTGTTGATGCTGGCTGCAGGGATATCAAATCGCTCCCGCAAGTGTCCAACCTGATCGCGGACCAGGGCCAGGAGCGGCGAAAGAACAAGAGTCACTCCTTCCAGCAACACAGACGCCAGTTGATAGATGAGGGACTTCCCGTAACCTGTGGGCTGAATACAAAGGAGCCGTCGGTGTTCGAAGAGAGCCTGAATCGCCTCCTCCTGCCCCTCCCGAAACGAAGAAAAACCAAACTTCTCATGAAGAAGTTTATGCAAACGCTCTGCCGATGGAACACTCATACGATGAATCCTTGTCATAATGGCCTGATGCTGCCATGTTCTCACGCTCAACATAACACTGCAATATCTATGTTAGAGAGGAGGAAAACATGTCATTTGAGGGACAAAGTGGCTCTTCGGAGAAGCCACCCCAACCTCAATGGTTGAGGTAGTATTTTTGAGAATGGAAAGTACATGACCACAAAGGGTTGGAGATATTCTCTCTTCTCAAGATGTTATTTCTTCTCAACTTCAAGAAGCCGTTTGATCACAGTGCGAAACTCTCTGGAGCTTTCAAATTCCAACATCTGTGAGAGTAGCTTTTGGAGTTGTGGAACAGAGAGGCTTTCAACAAGCGCAAGGGTTGTGGAGCGCATACGCGGAAAACGTTGTTTCGCAATCGTGCGAATAGCCTGTTGGAGACCTCCTTCCAAGAGCTGTTCACCTTCTTCCCGTCCTTCTTCCCGTCCTTCTTCCCGTCCTTCTTCCCGTCCTTCTTCCCGTCCTTCTTCCCGTCCTTCAATGTAGTGTGCATGCTGCATGGAGATTTGATCTTTAAAAAACTTGAGGCGTGCTTCATACTCCAACCACCGCTCGGGGTCACGACTTAGTTTTTTCAAAGTTTGGTAGGCTTCAATCAGCTCAGGCCCCCATCGTTCCATAGTATCTTGCTCCATCTTTTCGCCCTCCTTTAGAAACCAAATCCATTGTTCCAGGTTATCGAGAGATTCTGGAGAGTTTACTTCAGCCTTAAACTTTGGCAACTCAAACAAGTGAATCTGAGCAACCTCAGACAAGATATCTCCAGACTCAACTTCTCTCCACTTGTAAAAAGTATGATACCTAGGCTCACCTTTAAGCAAGGTGAAATTCATGAAAACAATTGAAATAACAGGGTGAAGCTCATGATAGCCCTGACCTTCCTCCAATTGCCAGCCAAAGGTTCTTGCCCAATAGTACAGGATTCTTTCAACAAAAGCAGGCTGGTTTTCACACTGCATTTCGATATCATACCAACGTCCTTGTTCATCGCGTGCCTGGACATCCAGTTTGATGGGCTTATCGTAACGAAGTGCTTTCATCTGGTCTGGGTTGAGAATCACTACTTTTTCCATCAACTCGCCCTCTTTTCGGGACAAAATAGCATTGAGCAAATTAAGTAATAAGTCTTTGTTCTGCTCTGCTCCAAACAAGGCTTTAAACACAAAATCAATACGAGGAGCCATCAAGGGAGTGGACATCGTTACATTCCTATTTGTTTGATGAGACTGTCGTAGAATGAGGTCATCGTAAGAAGAGGAACAGTACAGAATATTCGGAGAAAAGGACTCTACGAATCATTCTGCACAGAGCAGCAACATGTGTGCCAGGGAGGAATAAATTCATAAATCACGGACAGGAGACTACGGATTCTAAGAATGGAGCCCTGAAGTAATCTTTTCAAAGTGGGTACAGTGTCCAGATTCTGGACCACTGCTGTCCGAAATCTGGACACCTGCATGAAAAGCATGTCGTGTCTCATTTGTGGAGCTTTTTCTTTCCTTTTTCAGCAAGTGGCCTTTACAAGAAGCCCTCTAATTCCCATGGATACTTGTGATTATGTCTCAATGGTTAACCGCTTCACTTTTGGTAGTTTTCATAGTTCACGTTGTTATCTTTGTCCGGCTTGCCTACAAGCGCAGAGAGGGCTACTACGTCATTGTATCTTGCACCTTTTTACTGCTGGTTTGCTCATTTTCGATACGCTTGTGGCTACCTCAATGGAGTTACAGAGAGGTCCCTGTCTTTTGGTTCCCTCGCGTCATGGCATGGACCTTTACTCTCATCACTATCGTTCTGTTCATTCGTAAACGCCGGAAGAAACACGGCGAGGAGAGAGAAAGGGATGACAGTTTCAGGAGGTGCCAGTCCACGGTGAGGGAAGAGTAAATTTTTGAGACGGAAGTGGGTTGACTCAAGGCACTCCTTCGAGTACTCTCCGTTCCCGATTTTGTAGGGGAAGTTCGTAATAAATTACGTCTTTAATATATGGGAGTTCCACATGCGTTTTGATCTTTCTTCTCTAGGGCTGGTGTTGTGTATCTGTGTGTTGTCTCAACCGGCCTGGGCTGGTGTGGAAGGAACCTATACGCTGGACAAAGAAACGTTGGGCCAACAAATGAAAGTCCGGTTGGCTAAGATTCCAGCCGCTCGAAAGGCTTTCGTCCATATGGCCCAAAAGATGTTTGCCAGCCTCCAGATGAAGCTGATGTTGAAAAAGGGAGGAAAAGCCAGCACTCTCTCGGAGATGAAAGTGATGGGGCACAGCAAGCAGCACAGAGGCGCAGGAAAGTGGAGCCAAAAAGGCAAGGTCATCACCATCACAACCAAGGTCACTGCAAAAAAGAGAGCTACGTTCTCTCAGACGATTCGCTGTGAAGTGAAGGGGACAGGGTTACACTGTACCAATCCCAAGAAAAAGAGGACTGGAGTCCTGCCCTTTATCAAGGCGGGCTCCCCCAAGCTCTTTCCAGCCAAACGCAAAGCAGCACCGGCACAACCCCCAGCACGGCACAAAGCACCTGCAGCTCGCCCTGCTTCCCGACCCTAATCAAACAAACCCGCAGCGTGATCTCACAGTCATGACAAGAAGAGACTTTCTCTTGGTATTGCTGTTTTGCTTCCAAATCCGAGAAAAGTCTCGCAAAAGATGACGGGTCAATCCCACTTCATTCAATCTGTTTCTCAATGGGGAAAACCGGTGAAAACTTCCACACAGATTCGACAAGAGTTCCTTGATTTCTTTGCGGAGCGCGGGCACACCGTAGTGCCAAGTGCTTCTTTGGTTCCGATGGGAGATCCCACATTGTTGTTTACCAATGCGGGGATGAACCAGTTCAAAGATATGTTTTTGGGCACAGGTCAGCGCAGTTACAATCGTGCGGCCGATACCCAAAAATGTTTGCGTGTTTCGGGCAAACACAACGACCTTGATGAGGTAGGCCATGACACCTACCACCACACCTTGTTTGAAATGTTGGGAAACTGGAGCTTTGGAGATTACTTTAAGAAAGAAGCGATCTGTTGGGCCTGGGAGTTGTTGGTCGATCAGTGGGGTCTTGATCCCGACAGGCTGTATGCCACAGTACATGAAGGAGACAAAGAGCGAGGGCTGGATCCTGATAAGGAATCGGCCCAACTCTGGCAACAAGAAACGACGCTCCATCCTGACCACATCCTGTATTGTGGCTCCAAAGATAACTTTTGGATGATGGGAGAGACGGGACCCTGTGGGCCATGCACAGAGATCCATGTGGACTTGCGCAGCGACGAAGAACGAGCCAAGATCCCAGGCAAAGAGATCGTGAACGCCGATCATCCCGAAGTCATCGAAGTATGGAATCTCGTGTTTATCCAATACAACGCACAAGCAGATGGCTCCTTAAGGCCCCTTGCAGCAAAGCACGTTGATACAGGGATGGGTTTTGAGCGTATCACCGCTGTGATACAAGGTGTCAGCAGCACCTACGACACAGACCTGTTTGCTCCGATCTTGCAAAAAACGGCGGACCTATCCCCTCTCAACCATGTGAGGGGCTATGAAGATATCGAGACCGACAACGAAAAAGAACGCGAGCAGATTCGCATCGCAATGCGCGTGATCGCTGACCATATTCGAACCATCGCTTTTGCGACAGCAGACAACGCTGCCCCTAGCAACACGGGTCGAGGCTACGTCATTCGTCGGATCTTGCGACGTGCTGTTCGATATGGTTATCAGTTTTTGGAGCTGCGCAAACCCTTCTTGTATGAGTTGGTTGACGTACTCTGTACAAAGATGGGAGAGCATTTTCCTGAATTGCTCAAATACCAACGCTCCATCGAAAAGATCGTAGAGTCGGAAGAAAAGAGTTTCCTACAAACCCTGGCTTCGGGTTTACAGCTTTTTGGACAAGTCATCCCTTACGTAGAGAGACTCAGCCAAGCGGATGATGCCACAGTCAAAAGCATCAAAAAAGAACTCTCGGAAGATCACCAAACCATCGACTTGTTGGGCAAAGCCTTTCGCGACATATCCAAAGAGGAGATGCTCTCTTCTTTTGTACAAACCGCTCAAAAAGGGAAACTTTCAGGAAACGTGGTCTTTTTGCTCCACGACACCTTTGGCTTTCCCTCTGATCTGACCGAAGTGATGTGTCGGGAGTACAATCTCAGTATGGATGACGTAGAGTTTGAAAATGAGATGAAGAAGCAAAAAGAGCGGGCGCGTTCTGCTGCTTCCTTCAAAGTAGACCACAGCCAAAACGAAACCTGGAATTGGCTCTCAAACTCTCGTGAACAAACGATATTTCGTGGATACACGGAGAGCAGTTTGAATGATATACGCATTCAAGCGACACGCATACTCGAAGGAGAAAAAGGTCAAAAGCAACACCAGATTGTTCTGGAGCAGACCCCCTTCTACGCCGAAAGTGGCGGACAAAAAGGTGACACAGGGATACTTCAAGTTGGCAACGAAACCGTACAAGTGCTCGACACCTTAAAAGAAGATGGCTACTTCATTCACATCGTAGAAAAGCTACCCAAGGAACTCGATGCTCCAGTCACAGCAAAGGTTGATGTTGACCGTCGCTTGCGAATCGCCAAGCATCATACAGCAACACATCTGCTGCATGCGGCACTTCGTGAGGTCTTGGGTCCCCATGTACAGCAACAAGGTTCGCTCGTTGCACCAGACCGATTGCGTTTTGACTTTAGCCACTTTGAGCGTGTCACTCCTGCACAGCTACGTGAGATTGAGACGATCGCCAACCGTCAGATCCAGGCCAATATTGCCAAACGAGAAGAGCTCGATGTGCCCATTGAAGAGGCCATAGCACGTGGTGCCACAGCGTTGTTTGGGGAGAAATACGGTGAAGCGGTACGTATCATCACCTTCGATCCGGATTATTCGATGGAGCTGTGTGGTGGAATTCATGTTGATGCCAGCGGTCAACTGGGTCTAATTCGACTGATGTCAGAGAGTGCGGTCGCCAGTGGTGTTCGTCGAATCGAAGCGATCACAGGTTACGATGCAACCCACTTTATCCAGCAAGAACTCGCGTCTCTTGACCAGATCCGACACCATATAAACAGCCACCCTGACCGCACGATTGAAGAGGAAGTCGCTCAACTCATCCAACAAAGCAAACAGTTGGAAAAGGAGTTGTCGCAAGTCCGTCAAAAAGCACTACAAGCTCAGCTCAAAGAGCTACTCCAGCAGGCCGAAGAGGTTGGACCAGCCAAGCTTGTGGTTGGTCGTTTTGATGGTATCGACTCAGGCACCCTGCGCCAACTGGCACAAGATCTGAGTGACACGATGCCAGAGAGTACAGTTGCAGTGTTGGGTAGTGCCTCCCCTGAAGACGGAAAAGTATACCTTGCAGCAGCCGTATCCAAGGACCTGATTAAGTCACACAATGTCAAGGCGGGCAACATCGTAGGGACGCTTGCCAAGATGGTAGGGGGTGGTGGCGGTGGACGCCCCAACCTCGCAACAGCCGGAGGGCGCAACCCAGAAAAGCTCGACGAGGCTCTCGCACACGCATCCCAATTACTTTCAGAAACGGTCTCAGTATAATATGTCGAAACCAACCCCTCCGATGTTGATAAAAGCGCTTGCATTTGCTGCCGAAAAGCACCGAAACCAGCGCCGAAAAGATCCGATTCAGACCCCGTATATCAACCATCCTATTCAGCTCGCGGATGTGCTGAGTTCTGTGGGAGGGATTCACGACACCCCCATACTTTGTGCAGCCTTATTGCACGATGTTATCGAAGATACAGATACCACGTACGAAACAATACGTGACCTGTTTACCGAAGAGATCGCAGACCTGGTACAAGAAGTCACTGATGATCCGCAGCTCAAAAAAGCAGCGCGCAAACAACGTCAGATCGATAAAGCTTCATTAAAAACGGACAAGGCCAAGTTGATTAGCTTAGCGGATAAGATATGCAACATCAAAGATCTTTATGAGCATCCCCCTGTCAACTGGAGCCGACAACGTCAGTATGAGTACTTTCGATGGGCGCACCAAGTGGTTGCAGGCTTGCGGGGCGTCAGTCCAGAGTTGGAAGCTTTGTTTGACGAGATCTACGAAGAGGATATAAAACAGTTGTCCCAAGACATAGCAACAATGGAGGAGTAAACAGCTTCTCGATCGGGCTTCTTACAGTGTTGGGGTCAAAACACACTAGGCTTTGGATATTCCCATGAAAATCGCAGTATTAGCATCAGGTGGTGTCGACAGTTCGGTAGCTTTACGTTTGTTACAAGAGCAGGGTCATGAGCTACATGCTTTTTATCTAAAGATCTGGCTGGAAGACGAGTTGGCATTTCTAGGAGATTGCCCCTGGGATGAGGACCTTGGATATGTGCGCTCGATTTGTGAAGAGGTGAATGTACCTCTCTCTGTGATCCCGATGCAACGGGAATATTGGGATGAAGTCATCCACTATGCCATTGATGAGTTAAAGCGAGGACGCACACCCAACCCCGATATCTTCTGCAACCAACGTGTTAAGTTTGGCCAGTTCTACAACAAAATCGACGACAGCTTTGAGAAAGTCGCAACAGGACATTATGCTCGTGTTGTCGAGGAAGATGGTACTGCTTACCTACGCATCGCAAAGGATACATTCAAAGACCAGACTTACTTTCTGTCGTATCTGAGTCAAGCGCAACTGAAGCGTGCTTCGTTTCCGATTGGTGATTACAAAAAGGCCGAAATACGAGAGTTGGCAAGCCAATACCAGCTCCCTAACTTTAGCCGCAAAGACAGTCAGGGGTTGTGCTTCTTGGGGACCATCCGGTTTCGTGACTTTGTCAAATATCATCTGGGAGAAAAGGCGGGTAACTTTGTACAACAAGAGACCGGTAAGATCATCGGACAACACCGAGGCTACTGGTTTTACACGATCGGACAGCGGAATGGCTTGGGGCTAAGTGGAGGCCCCTGGTATGTGACACGCAAGGATGTGGAGGAGAACATTATCTACATCTCCAGAGGATATGATGCAGTCCCCCGAATTCGCGAGAGCATGGAGGTGTCTCAGTTCAACTGGCTCTCCGGTTTCCAGCCCCCTACCGATGAATCCTTTACCTGTCGGATCAAGGTTCGTCACGGTGAGCCCTACAACAAGGCAACCATCACGATGTTGGAAAAGGACCGGGCTTTGGTTCAACTCGCGGAGCCTGATCAAGGCCTCGCCCCCGGACAATTCACTGTCTTCTACCAAGATGACACCTGCCTTGGTAGTGCCATCATCGATGCACAAGCTGCCACAGAGTCTTCATCGGACTAAAAGCAACCACAGAAGGAGAAAGATGTCAGGGGTTCCATCTTTGCACCAGCGTATCGTTGTATCGATAGACAAAAAACGGTACACTTCACTTCTCATAGAATGACGTTGACAAAGCAGAGGTGCAAGATGTCCATCCGGTATTTCTCCGTTCGTACCTTTTTCACTTGTTTGATTGTGTTACTAAGTGTCGTAGGTGGTTGTCAGTGTAACTACTTGGTCAAGCCTGCCGAGCAAACGGATGAAGACACAGGCCGCTTTGGAGGCGAGACTCTCAACGACGCAACAAACACAGGCCCCGATGACGCACCTGCTGATTTTTCCTCTTCGGAAGAGGAAACCTCCGACAGTCGGGAAAACGATCACCCAGAGCCCCCGCCAGAGCCCCCGCCAGAGCCGGAGCTGCCGTGTGAAAGTGGTCGAAGAGAGGCTTGCCAGAGCAACCAGCCAGGACTTTGTGGTCCAGGGATACGCACTTGCACCAACAAGAGATGGGGAAAATGCATCCCACTTCAGACACCGGAAGCAGAACGTTGCAACGGCCTTGACGACGACTGCGATGGAAAGATCGACAATCAAAAGAACACCCCACAACCCATCACCCAGAGTTGCTATCCTCGGCTCGGAGGGTGCTCCGGAAAGCCGGGGTCCTATCAATGCAAAGGAGTTTGTCGCCCCGGGCTCCGATCGTGTACAAACGGCCAATGGGGCACGTGTACAAAACCCGTCACACCCAAGAAGGATATCTGCAACGATGGCCTAGACAACAACTGTGATGGTCTTATCGATGAAACTTGTGAGTGTGACTTGGGCCAGATCCAAGACTGTTGGCCGGGTAACATCAAGCAGTGTCCCAAAGGCAAGCCCTGTGTTGGTATCTGCAAACGCGGAACTCAATTTTGTACCCAAAGCCGAACGTGGGGAGTTTGTCTTCGAGCTGTTTTAGGAAAACCTGAAGTATGCAATGGCCTCGATGACGATTGTGATGGCAAGATCGACAACAAGCAAGGCGACCAACCGTTGGAGCAGACTTGTTATTCAGGACCTGCAAACACCCGTGGTGTGGGCGAATGCAAAGATGGAGTTCAACAATGTGTTCGCGGTCGCTGGGGAAGTTGTGTGGGAGACACACTCCCCTCTGTTGAGAAATATTGTGGTCTCAATCCCAGCAAAGATTTTAACTGTGACGGCATCCCCAACAACTTTAAGAATATAGGAGGGGCCTGTATCGATCCATCCCGCAAAGGGATCTGTCAGCCGGGAACATGGCAATGTATTCAGGATAAGATCGCATGTGGTGCCACCGAGTCCCCACGCGCCGAGACATGCAACAACCTCGACGATGATTGCGATGGAACGATCGATGAAGGAGTTGTAAGAGAGTGTCCTTACGGAGGTCCTCCCAAAACAAAAGGAGTGGGAATCTGTAAAGTCGGAAGACAATTCTGCAAGGTTGGTCTTTGGGGAAGATGCATCGGAGAGGTCCTTCCCAAAACAGAAATATGCAATCGTATCGATGACAATTGCAATGGAACGATCGATGAGTTTGTCCCTCTCCAACAAGTTGGACCTGCAACGATTTACTCCAGGCGAGGCTCCCCTGCTCATGTGTATTTGACCGCAACCGACGTGGGCTATGTCCTTGGCTGGAGCGATGGAGTCACACAAAAGGTGAGTATCGCCCTGACCAAAGCAAACGGTGCTCGTCAGGGCAAGGACATCCCGATCACCCAGGGCAAAGAGTTTGGAAATATCCATGGCTTAACCTACACGGGAAACCGTATTGTTGTCACCTGGGATAGTGATAAAAATGCATCCTCAGGCGATGCACTTATCATCATGCTCGACAACAACGGAAAGCGTTTGATTGGCCCGAAGCTCCTCGCCAAAGGAGGTCGTATGGTCAACCCACAAGTTGCGACAGGCCCCGGCTTCCTCGGCGTGTTATGGTCGGATTATATCAGCAATAAGTTGTCGATTCAGACCTTTGACATGAAACTGCAACCCCTCAGCAAAGCTCCCCACACCTTCCCTCTTTCGACACGCAACTCGCCCTACCCTGGGCTGAGTTTTAGTGGGGATCGCCTCGCCACCGTGTGGACAACTTCCACAAACAAGCTCAAGGTCGCTGTTGTCGATAAGTTTAATAAGAAAATTGGGGAGTCAGAGATCCCCAACGCCGGAAAAATTCCTGCCAACGCCACCATCGCAGGAGATCGCAATGGATTTCTCCTTGTATGGTCCGATCTTACCAATGGAAAACTCCTCGGACAACGTATCGATCGCAACGCAAAGCCCGTTGGAGTGCCCCTCACTATCGCAACATCCAATGCACGCACGCCGATCATGCGTGCGACCTCTTACGGCGGCCTGATCGCGTGGATCCAACGTCGAGGAGGAAAAGATGGTGTCTCTGTCGCCTGGGTTGACAACAAAGGTAAGTTGCTCGCCACCCCCTCCTGGTTTGCTGTCCCAAATATCGTCGACTACCTCGCACTCGCATGGAAAGACACTGCACAAGGACGCGGACGCGGTGCCATCGCATGGCTCGATCAGGCCAATGTCATCCGCGTCGCCCCCCTCGGCTGTAAGTAAGAGACATCACAGGTCTTTCTACCGTATTGTGAAGATGGAAGCCTCCCCTCCACAACCTGCTCAACATGCAGAGTTATGTAGGTTATGGTAAGTCACGCAACCATCGGGTGCTACCGTGTTTGGTAGCTTCTCCTAGATCGATCACAAAATAGCGATGTTCCCCGGATAGCTCGGGGATTACGGTGAGAGGTACAACCTCAAAACGTCTACGCAGTGTGCTGAGTTGGTGACGAACCTTGAGCATCTCTGTAAGAAAGTGACCTTTTCGGTCGCCTTCAAGCAATGCATCCACATACACTTGTAGGGCTCGCTTCAAGCGTCTCTCTCGTCGCCAGAGTTGAAGATACCCTCGTATCTTTCGAGGAAGTACGCGATGAATGAGATTGGGTCCAAGCATCATCAACCAAATCAGAGAAAAGAAGATCCAGCCTTGCCATGTCACACGATTGAGATCCTTGGGCAGGCCCCCTGTTAACTCGCGAATACGATAACTAACATAAGCAATATAAGGAAGGTAGCCGAGGTGAGGCATTGCGATACCATGAGCGACAGCGCCAAAGAAGCTATCGAGATCAGAGAGGGTAGCCACAGAAATCACAGCAGAGGCAGAGAGCAACTCTGTTGCAATCAGGCTCCAGTGTTGGGCTTTTTCCTGACGTCGGGTGCGCTGCCACAGGTGTTTTTGGGTCCAGAATCCAACCAGCCCCAATCCATCCGTCAACCAGAACGAGCCTTCTCGAAGCGACTCATAAGGATCGTCTTTGAGTTCGGTAACAGCTTCAATGGCATCGACCCACGCACTCAGTTCAAAAGGAGTCTTGTGGAGAGCGATATTCTCAAACATCAAGTGCAGTTCGTGTAACCGCTTGCGTTGAGCCCGAGCGACAAACACAAGCGCCTCCTGCACCTGCTTCCACTTCGGACGTTTCTCCGTCAAGGTTCGCAACAATTGATTGTACTCTTCGTTCCGGTAAGGGTTGGCAACGGGCTTGCTTGCCTGCTCCAATGCCAGTTCACGAAAATGCGACACCACAGTTCCCAGCGACAGATCATCCCAGAAAGAGACCTCTTCCTTGAGTGCTTCTTCTTCCTCCTCCCATCCCTCCAGCCGACGTTCACACTCTTCTCGTGTCAGGCAACACAACCCATCTTTTTTGTACTGTTTTACATAGTCTCGAATCTCTCGCTCAATGCGCCAAACGGGCTCCAATTCTTTTTTATTTTTGCGAGCGCGTTTCCGTGCTTTACGCAAACGTTTGTGCAAAAATCGCAACTTGGAAAGAAGCGGCTGCGCTTTCTGGGCCAGATCAATCGGGGCCAGATAAGGAGGCAAATCACGAATCGTATCCAGTTGAACTTCCATAAAGATCCATGACAAAAAGTGTGTTGTTGGAATAGGAGTAAGAGCACTGAAACCTATGATCTCTTACCAGGCAGAAAGGTATTATCTCTTGTTAAACCGGAGCCGAATGTGAATCCCTTCAAAGCCAAACTCAGCACGAAGGCTGTTGATAATAAAACGCTGGTATGTGACATGTGCAGCGTCGGGGAAGTTGGCACTAATCACAAAGATCGGCGGGGCGATACGGGCTTGGGTGATATAGTAGAACTTAATGGGCCGACCGCGATGTACAGGAGGTGGATGATATTGAAGCATCTCCTCAAAGAATCGGTTGAGTTCTCCTGTGGTCACACGGCGACGATAGTTGACATAGAGCCGATCGATCGTTTCAAAGAGCTGGGGGATGCGCATCCCAGTCTTGGCAGAACAAAAGAGAACAGGCGCATAGTGAAGAAAACGAAGTTTGTATCGCAACTGCTCCTCGAATTCTTTCGTGGCTCTGGGCGAATGTTTCATCAAGTCCCACTTGTTGACCACTACGATAATCGCTCGACCCCGGTTGTGAGCCATACCCATAATTTTTGCATCTTGCTCCGTCACACCCTCCGTGGCATCCACGAGAAAAAGTGCGATATCGCAACGACCCAAAGCATCAACAGAACGATGAACCATCTCACGCTCAAGGTGAGCTTTGACATACTTTTTGCGACGGATCCCTGCGGTATCAATGAAGAGATAGGGTTTGCCTTTGTAGGTCGTTTCAACATCAATCGCATCGCGGGTGGTGCCAGGAATAGGCAAAGCCAGCAAGCGCTCTTCCCCAAGAATCCGATTAATCAGCGTTGATTTACCGGCATTCGGCTTCCCCAAGACGGCGATACGAGGTCGGTGTGCAGCATTGGGGTCCTCGTCCTCTACCTCGTCTTCCAAGTCATCTGTCACCACAAAAAGTTCGTTGTCGGAATGTAGGTCGTCAACTTCTGGCTTTTGTTCCAAAAGACGCTGCACCACAACATCAAGGAGGTCACCAACACCAGAGCCATGCGTCGCGCTGATGGGAAAAACCTCATCGACACCAAGAGCATAAAAGTCAGCCAGATGAGCCTCCATCCCCAGAGAGTCAAGCTTGTTGACAGCCACAACAAATGGCTTATCAATGCGTCGCAAACGCTGAAAGATCTCACTGTCTTGCGGCAAGAGGCCTTCACGACCGTCCGCCACGAAGATCACAAAGTCAGCTTCTTCGATGGCCATTTCGGACTGCCGACGCATACCTGCCAGAATGAGATCGTCTGTTGTTGGCTCAAAACCACCAGTGTCCACGATTTCAAAGCGCACACCATTCCATTCGCAATGACTGAATTGTCGGTCGCGCGTGACGCCGGGAATATTTTCCACAATCGCCGCTTTCTTCGACTCACCCAACCGATTAAATAATGTTGACTTTCCAACATTCGGGCGACCAATCAGAGCAACTTGTGGGGTCCAATCTAACATGTTTTTTGTTCTACATTCTACCTAGGACGTAGAGCGCAGCCTTACTTTCTTTTTGTTCTACATTCTACATAGGACATAGAGCGCAGTCTTACTCTCTTTTTGTTCTACA
Source organism: Myxococcales bacterium (assembly GCA_027005175.1). Lineage (GTDB taxonomy): Bacteria > Myxococcota_C > UBA6777 > UBA6777 > UBA6777 > M3003. The sequence continues at coordinate 16,075 of JALTMC010000841.1, read as the reverse complement.
TTCTACATAGGACATAGAGCGCAGTCTTACTTTCGATAGCCCATTTGCCGCAGGGCTTTTTCGTTTTTGCTCCAGTTCTTTTGGACTCGAACCCAGAGCTGGAGAAAGACACGACAACCAAGGAGCTTTTCAATTTCAAGGCGAGCTTCGGTGCCTACCATTTTTAACATGGCTCCACGTTTACCAATGACAATCCCTTTTTGAGAGGAGCGCTCCACCACAACAGTAGCGTGGATATGAACCAAACCTTGTCGGGGCTTACCCGCTTCCTCTTGTAAGCTGCCAGAGTCCATGTCCTCTTTGTCTTCGGATGCACGTTCCTCTGCCAACTCTGGGGGAAGAGTGCCGGAGAGTTGGGGTGAGGCCGTGTCTGAGAGAAGACCGCCAGCCATCTCTTCTTCTGTGAAGTCTTCCTCTGGAGGCGTGACCAGCTCGCGAGCCAAAGCTTCGAGAGACCCTGCAGCACCAGCCTGAGCGACGACTTGATCCACATCACCTCGCTCCGACTCATCAAAGCTCTCTATGAGTACGGCTGTGGAATGTGGAAGTTCATGACGAGTATGCAAGATCAACTTCTCACGGATAATCTCAGAGACAAGAAACCGCTCTGCCATATCGGTGGAAAACTCTGGGGGAAACAGAGGTGGGCCTTCCGGAAGCCGATGAGTGACTTCTTTAACAAGAGCATCCAATCCTTCTCCTGTCACAGCAGAGATAGGAATGACCTCTGTAAAAGAATGGCCTTTGGCGTAATGTTCGATCAAAGGAAGAAGCATCCTCTTTTCGGAGATCCGATCGACTTTGTTCACCACAAGAAAGCAAGGCGTTGATGATTTACGCAGTTGCTCAAGAATGAATACATCTTCCTTGTAGCCGGGATTTCGCTCCGCCTCCTTGTCCTTTTTGGACGGCAGGATCGCAGGGTCGGGGCGGCTCGCATCCACCAGATACAAGATGATATCCACTTCATTCAACGCATGTAGCGCGACATCATTCATGTAGCGATTAAGTGCTTTGCGGGCGTGGTGAATCCCCGGTGTATCGAGATAAACAATCTGAGCATCGGAAAGATTTTGAATCCCACGGATCTGGTTGCGTGTGGTTTGAGCCACTGGGGTGATAATAGAGATCTTATCACCCACAAGGGCATTCATTAAGGTGGACTTACCCACATTGGGCCGTCCCACCAACGCAACCATACCTGAGCGATGCTCTAAGGTTTCCTGCTCGGACATATTATGCGACGCCAATATGCGCGCGATATGCAGCAGCATCCATCAAGGAGTCGGCGAGACCAGCAGTAGCCTTCAGTTGAAACAGCCAACCATCACCATAAGGATCTGTGTTCACAAGCTCGGGACTGTCTTGGATGGCGTCATTGCAGGCGACCAGCTCTCCAGCAACCGGAGCATAAATATCAGACACGGTCTTTACAGACTCAACAGTACCCAAGGTGGCACCAGCATCGATGGCTTCGCCAACCTCAGCGGCAAAGTCAAGATAAACAACATCACCCAACTCACTTTGAGCGTGCTCAGAGATCCCCACACGACCCGTGTTGGGATCAAACCATTCATGACTTTTCGCATAGCGTAGATGATCAGGAAAATTCATCAGGCTCTCTCCACAGTTCTTCTATGTATTAAAATCAACAAACAGAACACGTCGTGTTCCGGCTCAATCTATGATTTGGGTTGTTGACGACTCCCAAGGCTGAAGCACTAAGGATCCTTGCTTCCAAGAGAAACACAACGGCTTCTCTCCGCAAGCACCTTCCCTTTCGAACGACTTCTCTCCGCAAACACCTACCTTCCCTTTCGAACGACTTCTCTCCGCAAGCACCTTCCCTCCACAAGCACCTTCCCTTTCGGGATGGCCGTATGTCCCATGGCCCCCTGTGCTTCGCGCGACTCTCACATGCCCCAAGCCAAAAGACATTCATGCCCCAAGCCAAAAGACATTGGATATTATGAACTCTTTCAAAAGGCATTGGATATTATAAACTCTTTCTATAAAAAGGAGTTCGCACAACTTCGGCCGGGATCATCTTTCCCCGAATTTCAATATGAAGGACACTTCCTGGTTTGGCAAAATGAGGCTTTGCAGGAACGTACCCGACTCCAATCGGCTCCTTCAGACTCGGAGAAAATCCACCTGAAGTAACATGGCCTATTTTCTCGCCGTCGGGGCTGAAAATAGCATACCCATGCCGAGGAATACCACGGGCTGTCATTTTAAAGCCAATCCATCGGCGTGGAGGTTTGTTTTCTTTGTGCTGGGCGATCACGTCACTGCCCGTGAAAGCTCCTTTCCCAAGCTTAACAGTCCAACCAAGACCCGCTTCAATGGGGCTTGTCGAGTCATCGATATCATTGCCATAGAGAGGGTACTTCATCTCCATTCGCAAGGTATCACGAGCCCCCAACCCGATGGGAGCGACATTGTCGCCTTCCCCTTCCTTGAGAAGGGCATTCCACAAACGAGGCGCGTACTCTGCGGGCACAAACACTTCAAAACCATCCTCGCCCGTATAGCCAGTACAAGCCAACATACAATCATCGATCCCAGCCAAAGAGGCAAAGACCAAGTGATTTTTGGGAACATCTTGTAGTTCCACAGAAGCGAGCCTGGAGAGAAGTGCGCGTGCTTTGGGCCCTTGCACCGCGATGAGGCCCCATCGATCTCCGGCGTCGGGATGTGTGATTTTAACCTGCCCCTGCGCTGCGTCGGGGATATGGTCGAGAAACCACTGGTAGTCTTTGTCGCGATTGGATGCATTGAGCACGATCAGATAATGTTCTGAAGCCAAACGGTAGACAAGGCAATCATCAACGATCCCACCATAGGAATTGCAGATCGGAGAATACAAAGACTGATTGTCTTCCAGAGCTGCGGCATCGTTGGAGATCCAGGACTGAATGGCCGCAAGGGCACCTGCACCTGTCACCTCCACACGCCCCATATGACTCACGTCAAAGAGTCCCACATGCTCACGTACGGTGTTGTGCTCTGCAACAATCCCCTCGTATTGAATGGGCATCTCCCAACCCGCAAAATCTACGATTTTCCCTCCCGCTTCCTGATGACAAGAAAACAAAGGGGTCCGACGTGTGGTCTGTTCAGCCATAATCAGAGTTCTCCAACGATTCTGAGGTTGTCCTGTTTGTGATGTCCGTCGTGTTTCGTGTTGGGGCGACGTTCTAGGGAGAGCGCTTTACCACACATCTCGACAATCAGCCATCTTTTTAAACAGGGAAACTTTGCCAATCATCGCAAACAACAGAAGAAAGGACAACCAACAACTTGTTCCTACAAGCATTTCAGGGATTCCCCGACGACACAAAGAAAACCATCGTATCTCATGCTATCCAGCCAATCCCGTCTGTAGCACACGCCCAAGCTACTCTGTCACCTCCCAACTGTCAAGAGCAGAAGGGGATGGATTCTTGAGGGTCGAGGAGGTGTGTCAAGGGAGGGCTATCTTGACACACCTCTTCGCGATGATATAGTCGTCAAGCAGTATCAGTAGACGTATGGGTGAAACGAGCAGGACGAGTTGAGAGTTCAAACAATACCATGAGTAGTCCAGCAAGCCGATTTCGAGAAATTATTGAGGGCTTGGAGCCCGGAATCCAAGTGGCCATTCTGACTCAGGACAATCCCGATCCAGATGCCATGGGTTCAGCGTTGGGTGTCTCCTACCTCTGTAGCCGCCTGAATCCTGAGATAGACGAAGTCAACATCTACTATGGAGGTGCCATCTCCCACCCTCAGAACAAAACGATGGTCAATGTGCTCGGCTTGCCGATGCGCAAGATGAAGACGTTTGTTCCAGAAGAACATGGGTTGGTCATCGTAGTGGATGTAGCCTCCACAGGTCGAAAGAATTTACAATCCACGGATGTCAAACCAGACATCATTATTGACCATCATCGTGACGATCCGGATGGTGACTACCTACTCAAAGACATCCGACCCATTGGAGCGACGTGTACGATCGTAACGTCCTATTTGCGGGAATACGGTCTTGATCTGGAGTCCAATGAAGAGAGCAGCCTGGACAATATCTCCAAAATAGCGACCGCCCTTCTCGTCGGCATCAAAACCGATACGGCCGAGCTGACCTCTCCAAACGTAACACCGCTCGACTTCCAATGTTACGAGTACCTACTCAAACTGGCGGAACGCAAAAAGCTCTATCAGATCATCAACTACACCATCCCTCACTATTTGTATCAACTCAAAGCAACAGCTTACGACGCACTGGAGATCCAACATGCCGTCGTGGTCGCAGGAGTGGGTATCATTCCCCCATCCCAACGAGACGCGATCCCCATCATCGCGGACGAATTGTTGCGTATGGAAGGAATCGAAACGGTTGTTGTCTATGCCATCGTCGGAGATCGTATAGTCTCTTCTCTCCGAACCACCAATGACGGTATTGAGATGAACTCTTTCTGCCATCAAGTGTTTGGTGAAGAGTTCTCCGGTGGGAAAATGGGATGTGGTGGAGCTGCTGTACCTTTAGGCTTTATGACACCCGATGACAACTCCACAGAGAAAACCCGTGACTCTGTGTGGGAAGCCGTCCGTGCTGTGATCAACCACCGCGTCTTTCGTGTCGCCTCCAATGGTTAAAGTCTTGACCCACTCATGGTCCGAGAGAACCCATGAGTACATCTTCTGAAGTACACCCAAGAGTAGCCCTGTCCTTACAGATTCCGATAGACGTAAGCTCTTGATACCAAGGAAAATAGAATGAAAATTCGTTGCCCCAAATGTAGTCATGTCATCAGCCTTGGAATTGCCAAGCTTCCCTCAACGGGCATCGAAATTCAATGCCCTGATTGCTCTGCTCGGTTTCGCCTACGCAGCAAAGAGGGGGATTCCAAAGACACACCAGAGCCTGCGACACCAGCACCTGAATCTGCATTTCCAGATCCCCCCGCAGCTCCCACTCCCTCTGCTCCCTCTATTCCAGCAGGAGTTGCCAGTGATATCTTTGGAGGTGCCCCCCAAGGAATGGATGATCCCTTTGCTCCTCCCCCCATGGCAGCGAACTCTGCACAAGAAGCACCGCCAGCCCCCTCGGGTGGGGGTGGAGCCCTGGATGGACTGGCAGACCTCCTACAAGAACTCGACGGAATGCCCACAGGCAACGCCAACGCTGACACAGTGATGTATCAGGTGCGAGGGCAACGCGGCAATATCTTTGGTCCCTTTGATGCACCCACGATCCTTGGAATGCTAGACAACGGTCAATTGACAGGGGCAGAAGATCTCTCTCCAGATGGCCAAAACTGGCACCCCATGGGAGAATGGGCTGAGTTTCAAGACAAAGTAGCGACATTGCAACAGGAGGCAGACCCTGCTGAAGATGGTGTATCGTGGGAAGATGAAGCACCCGCTCCCCCCCCCGGCGCTGAGATGCACGCAGCCGCTGGCACAATGGGCTCACCCATCCACATGCCACCTGAACCACAAGCCCAGATGGAAGAAGAAGAGCTGGAAGAGGAGTTTGAAGAGGAACAAGAGATTCGACGGATTGAGCGAAAAGCCCCCCAAAGAATCCGTTCCGCTCTTCGAGACGATGTGATCCAAGCGGAAGGTCATCGACTCTCCCTGTCCGACCTCCCTGCTCTCAAAGAGAGTCTCAAATCACTGGATCGCAAATGGATCATCATGGGCGCAGGTGGTCTTCTTTTGGTCATCGGATTGGCCATTACAGCCATGATGTTCCTCAACAAACCCAAGGTGGTCACCTATCGAGACATCAACATTCCCCTTGCAGGAGTGTTTGCAAGCGACTCTCACAAAACCTATCTCAAACAAGTCATCCCCAAGATCAAGAGAATGTTTCAAAAAGAGCCCAATCACCCAAAACTTCCAGCGTATCGGGCTTTGTCCTTGGCCATGTATTTGGAGCATTACGGTCCCAACAAGAACATGACCCGACAGATGGATCGCGCCATCCAAAAAATACCACGAGCACCACGAGTTCCGGTGAAAGGCAAGGCCGCTTTTAAGCCTACAGCCGTTGACCATTGGGCACGGGCCATGCATGCCATTCTCAAAAGGAACGGGAGGGCTGCCTGGAAGTATTCTGTGGCGATGAAGAAGCTATCCCCCAACCACTCTGCGATCCCCTATCTTCAGGCCAGAGCCCAAGAGCTGAGTCGGCGTTTCCCCCAAGCTCTCGCCTTTTACCGCAAAGCTGCGGGCCGGATGGCTTCCCCTATCCGAGTTCATTTTGCACAAGGAATCATGTTCCTCAAGTGGAAAAAGTGGGAGCGTGCTTTTAAGTCATTCTACAAAGTCACCCTGGTGAGCAAGCAACACTATCCAGCTTATCTACAATTGTTGTCCATGGAAAATCGATTCCCCTCACAAAAATCCCGATACAGCAGACTTTGGAAGAGTGCTAAAGAAGTGTTCGCCAAGGTCAAGAACCCGATGATCAAGTCCAAGTTCTTGTACAAACAATCACTTCGAGCATCCGAACAAGGCAAACCCAACACAGCTTTGGCCTATCTGTTGCGTGCAATTCGGTTACAACCCAACAATCGCGTGTACCAGAGAAAACTCCCCGACTTGTATTTATCGACGTACGACTACGCCAAAACTATCTTCTTTTTAAGAAAGATGATGAGTCTTAAAGGCCAAAGGAAGCCTGGTGTTGTGGCAACCTTCCTACAAGTACTGTTCCGTATCAACAAAGCCAAAGAAGCTCGCACTCGTGTGAAAGCTCTCTTAAAACAATGTCCACGTTGCAAAAAAGACCATGATTTTTGGATCTGGCGGGCTCGTGTGGAAGAAGCCTCACAGCTTCAAGTCCTCGCCATTCAATCCTTGAACCACGCATTGTTTATAAAGAAAAACTCCGTCGCAGCACTTGCAGCCAAAGCACGCAATGCTTGGATCGCCAATCACCCCAAAATCACACGAAAGCTCTTAAAAAAGATCGAAAAACTAAAACCAAAGACGATGCTTGATCGACTCAACTTGACAGAACTCTACATGGTGATCAAGCAAGATAAAAAAGCCCTTCGTGCGATAAAACCCCTGCTCCAAACTCACCCCCGCGATGAGTATGTGAATCGCTTGGGAGGCACTTTGGAGTTAAAACAAAAGAATTATGCAAGAGCAGAAAAACTCTTCAAACGCTCGCTCAAAACATGGGGAAAAAGTAAGATCTGTATTCGCGGTTTGGCTCTTGTGTTGGAGAAACTCCACAAAAACAAAGAAGCGATCCCCTATTACATCAAGACCATCGGTTATGAGCCGGACAAAGCAAGCAACTATTTTCGTGTTGGCCGCCTCTTTTACCTGACCAAAAAGTACAAAAAGGCAGCAACATTCCTTCGCAAAGGTCTTGAACTCACAGAAAGTAACCATGAGGCCCACTTTTATTTGGGCCTGGCCAAAGAAGCCCTTGGCGTCAAACACACCAATGTTTTGATCGAACACTTTAGTCGCGCTTTGACAATGGCACCCAACAACCGACGCTATCTCCTGAAGTTAGCCAAGGTCTACCTCAAAGCCAACCGCTCCAAAGAAGCTCTCCAGCTCTTCTCTCGGCTGCTCCTCATCAAAACCCTACCCCGCGCAGAAAAGGCGAGTGTCTTACTGGATCGCGGCAAACTTCTATACGACAGAAAGCTATGGTCCTATGCACTGAAAGACTTCAAAAAACTCTATCGCATAGAGACCAACAAAACGGTTGTTCTTCGCTGGATCGCTGACTGTTATCGTCAAATGAACAGAACACGTCAGGCCACTCGATGGTACAAACGCACACTGCGAAGTTATCGCAAAAATAAACCCAAGCTTCCAGAAACAGGAATTCCAACACCTGAATTCAAGAAATGGAAGATCGATGTCGCTTCCGTTTATGCTCGCCTGGGAGATCTTTACCGAAGTCGAAACAAGTTGCGAAAAGCCATCCGGCTCTTTAAGAACGCTGTTCGCAGCAACAAAGCAAAATACTCATACCATCGACAGTTAGGTTACCTGTACAAAGATCTTAAACGGTGGAGTCGCTGCGTTCGGCACTTCAAGACCTTCCTCAGAAGAGCCCCAAAAAAGGACCTCGACCGGGCTGAAGTTCGACGCGATTTGCAAGCCTGCCGCGATGCACAAATGGGTCGGTACTAACAACCCAATACCCCCTCGACTCTGAAGCTTTGCACCGTTACTCTGAAGCTTTGCACCGTTACTCTGAAGCGTTGTACCACGACTCTGAAGCGTTGTACCGCGACTCTGAAGCGTTGTACCGCGACTCTGAAGCGTTGTACCGCGACTCTGAAGCGTTGTACCGCGACTCTGAAGCGTTGCACCGCGACTCTGAACGTTGTACCATTACTCTGAACGTTGTACCATTACTCTGGACGTTGTACCGTTACTCTGGACGTTGTACCGTTACTCTGAAGCTTTGTAGTGTACATGCTGAAAAACTACCTTCTTTCGTTCAAACCATCTCCTGTTGGGTGTGTACCGTGACTCTGGACTTCGCTCTATCAAGACGAGAAAGATCTCCCACGGATGGCACACTCAAGACGAGAAAGATCTCCCACGGATGGCACACCACGCCTTCCATCATAAGGATGCTTTTCGATGAATGCATGGTCCCTTAAAACCTTTGTCGTCTGGATTGTACTGGGCGGCCACTCCATCCCATCACAGCGAGCAAACCAACGGACAAGCCCCTCTCCTCGCACAACTCGGACCCAACCTGTTTTACGCCTGGGGCCGATGCTGTTTCATGTGAAGCAAGGGAAAGTCAAGCGTGTTGAGCAGTTGGATCTCAAGGAACTCTACCAAGTCTCCGCCAAACTGTACCAACAAAAGAAATACCGCACAGCCATCCAACTCTACAAGCGTATTCTCAAGTATTTTCCGAAGAGCACCTATCGGTATGCAGCACTCTACAACCTTGGACTGGCCTACGAAAATAGCAAACAATATACAAAGGCAATCAAGACTTATCGTAGCTTTATTCAAAAGCACCCCAAGCAAAAAGCAGACGTTCGACACGCCCGCTTTCGTATGGCCTCTTGTTATGAAGAACGCAAAGAATGGCAACAAGCCTTTCAGATTTACGATGTGTTGCTGCAAAAAGACCTGAGCACCGACGATCGAATCGACGCGCTAGCCGCAGCCGGTCGTGCCATGTTCAAGCAAAAACGGTACGCCCAAGCCAGACCTTTGTTGCGTTTGGCCGTGGTTCTACACACACGGCGTCAGAAGCCCAAAAAACCCATCATCAGTGAGGCCGCAGCGATGGCCCAGTACTACCGAGGCCGAAGCCTGGATCTTCGCTTTCGGCGGCGAAAGTTCAACTTACCTGTCGCTCAACTCAAAAAAGATCTGGACTACAAAGCTGGTCACCTACTCAAAGCTCAGCATCAATACTTTGCAACCGTCCGATTAAGACACTCCGATTGGGCTTTGGCCGCCGTCTATCGCATCGGTGAGATGTACGAAAAGATGTACCTCGACATGATGAAAGCACCCTACCCAAAAGACCTCAAACCTATGGAGATCAGGATATACAGGGAAGAGCTGCGCAAGCGAGTCAAGATCCTACTCGACAAAGCTCTTGTCGCCTACCGACACAACCTCCAACTGGCCCAACGCATCGGCATCGCCAACAACCGCTGGCAAACCTTAACCCAACAACGCTTTCAGGCGTTGCTGGACTTTTATGTTAAGAACTTTGGAAAACCTCCCTTTGCGCTCCCCACCTCTCGCCCAGCCCCTTCAACACGACCTACAAAGGCTCCGAGTTCGCGCCCGACATCCCAACCTGCCCAACAATAAAAGAGGTGTTCTTGTGAGCATTCTTGTCGAAGTTCCCCACAAGGTATTGTTCAGCGGATCGTATACCATTTTAGATGGCTATCCCGCGCTAGCCTTTGCGGTAGAGCCGCGTCTAAGCCTCCGGTTAACTCCCAGCCAAAAACCGTTCTGGCCAAGAGACAATCCATTTGCCCAGGCTGTTCGCGAAAGACTGCTCACACATTTACAACAACACCACCCCAATCGACTCTCTGAAGAACTTCTTTGGGGACAATTCCAGACCAGCGTCTCCATGCCCATCGATGGGTGGGGTGTTGGCTCAAGTGCCGCTTTTACCACCGCCCTCGTATTCGCTCAAACAGAAGCCTGGGGATTGTCACTGCCTCCCAAAGAACTCTGTTATCTGGCTCGCTCAGCACACCGACTTGCTCAAGACGGCCGCGGCAGCGGAATCGATGTCGCGGCATGTAGTCTGGGCGGTGTCGTCTTTGCCTCCCAATCACACACCGACGCCCCACCCTTTCTTCAACATGTGGATTGGCCCAGAAATATCGGGTTTATGCTCATTCGCTCAGGCAACAAAGCCGACACTCGAAAGATGATATCCATCTATCGCGCCAGCACCCAAAACAAAGCCTACACATCCCGCCGCGCTCTGTTGCGCTCCATTGGTGATGTGTGTCGCACTCTACTTCACAACCCCTCACAATTCTTGGAAGCTTTGCAAGAAAATGCACGCTGTGAACACAACTGGAGCTTGGAGATCGATATCCCTCTCGTCACAGAGTACCAACTGGAGATCCAGGCCGGACTCTCCGACTTTATCGACAAACACTGGGTCGTGATCAAAGCCCTTGGTGCTGGTGGCGGCGATAGTATCGGCTGCTTCTACCGAACCGACAAACTCGAAGTCTCCGATCTCGTATCCTGCCTCCACGACGTTCCCCTCCAGGTTCGCCCCACCGCAGTACAAACACACGGCGCGATCCGAATAAAAGCATAATCAACGCACCCTGCTAACAAAAAACCGTCAGGAGCTTTTTGGGGAAAGTAGTTCATCTTCCTGCATCTCGAATAATTCTCCAGCAGATTCAATATTGCAGCATGACGATATGAGTGTTACTATCCAAAGAAGACTCATATTGACAGGGTATAAAGAGCATGTTGAATCCAACCCATCCAGACAAGCTTGTTGACGCACAGGGACGTCCTTACTTTTTGTGGGATGTCAATCTGAACCTGGATTCCTTTAAGCAACTACTTGAGAACTCAGAGATCGATGTACGAGCGTACTGGGCAGGAAAGTTAATGCGCCAAGCCAAGCCTGACGATGTCTTTACCTTTCTGTCCCTCTCGGAAATTAGTTCTCTGTGGCCACACTTACAACCCTATCTCGGCCAAACCCGTCAATTTTGGAGTTGGCTTCTTGTCCAATGGAAGGCTGTATAGTGGGACACGATCTTTCGTCACTGCAACATAACGTCCTCAAAATACTTGCTACCATTACTCCACCCTGGACTCTCACAGGTGGTGCAGCTCTTGTTGGTTTTCTTCTACACCATCGAACGACCCAAGATCTTGACCTCTTCTGGCACGACAAACAAGAACTGGATAGGCTACCTCAAGAGATCACCCTGTGCCTTGAAAACCACGGTCTACAAGTAACAACGCTACAAAGCAGTCCATCCTTCCATAGATTACGTGCTGAAAGACAAGAAGAAGTGGTCATACTAGACCTTGTTGCAGAACCTGTTCAAAAACTAGAAGAACCTCAGGTAATTCCTCTTGGAGATGTCTCTATCTTTGTGGATACTCCCTACGAGATCCTGGTGAATAAATTGTGTGCTCTCCTGAGTCGCTCAGAACTTCGAGATCTCCAAGATATACAGGAAATACTTAAGCAAGAATCATCTCTCTCGTTGGAGCAAGCTCTGGCTGATGCACCACAAAAAGACACTGGATTTTCTCCTCTGGTACTCGCCTGGGTCATAAAAGATCTACCCATTACTGCTCTCGCTCAAACACTTGGCTGGTCTCCTGAGCAGATAGATAATTTGTCTCAGTTTCGAGATACTTTATTGCAAAAACTTCTTTCTTTATCAAACCCTGACTCGTAATAAATGAGAATAGAGCAAGACAACAACAGCCTCGAATGTTCCAAGTCATAAGAATCTATGGGTTGAGATATTGCATCAATCGATCACAGCAAGAAACTCCTCATCTTCTGCCCAATCTTTACACACGACTTCTGCCTGCTCAATCACTGAAAGAACTGCTTCCTTCCGTTTATCAGGTGGGTAACCATGCTTTCGAAGCAATCGCTTAACCCTGGAGCGCATTTTGGCACGCACTGCTTCTTTCTGCGTCCAATCAATCGCAACAGAACCACGAATCGCAAGAACCAAATCCTGGGCAATCACAGCAAGGATCTCATCACCCATCAACTCCCGAACATTCCCATGTGCCACCAACGCATCGTAGAAGGCAAGCTCGTCCTCACTTAATCCCAACGCATCTCCGCGCTTTGGTGCATCACGCATCTCTTTGGCTAACTCGATCAACTCCAAGATCACCTCCGCCGACTCCAAGGTCCGATTTTGATACGCGAGGATAGTCCTCTCTAGCATCTCGGAAAACTTGCGAGCCTGAATAACATTCCGTCGACTCTGTGCACGGATCTCATCACTGATCAAACGACGCAATAGCTCCATCTGAAGATTGGGATGCTCCCCTGTTTGTATCGTCTCCAGAAACTGATCACTCAAAATAGAGATGTCGGGCTTCTTCAACCCCGCCTCATCGAAGATATCCACAACCCCTTCCGATAAGATCGCGCCAGACACGATCTGTCGAATCGCTGTATCCAGATCATCGGGATCAAGCTCTTCTCCTTCACCCACTGTATATTTGCGAATATTTTTCTGCACCGCCTGAAAATAACCCACCTCATCCTGAAGCTCTCTGGCTCCTTCCAGATGCAATGCGATCCCTGCCGCTTTGTTGAGTTGGGCCATCACATCAAGGTAACGTTTCTTTCCATCCGTTAGGCCGAGTATATGATCCACACCACCTGTTAGTACATGCAAACGAGATGCTGGCTGTACAGAGAAAAAGTCATCATAGTCAAAGCCGTGGAACATCGCTTTGACTACGCTGAACTTCTCACGCAACATCTGCAAGGCCTCTTCAATAGGGATGCTTGGACGGTTGGCTGCTCCTCCTCCATACTCTCCCACCGCTTGACGCAAATTCTCTGCCAGTCCCAAGTAATCCACAACAAGGCCCGATGGTTTATCCTTAAACACCCGATTCACTCGGGCAATCGCCTGCATTAAGGTGTGACCTTTCATCGGCTTGTCCAGATACAAGGTATGTGCGCTGGGCACATCAAATCCGGTCAACCACATATCTCGCACAATCACAAGTTGCAGTGGGTCCTTTGGATCTTTGAAGCGCTTCTCTATCTTCTTCTGTTCACTCTTCTTCCGAATGTGTGACTGAAAGGAAGCAGGGTCACTGGCAGAACCTGTCATCACCACTTTGATTGCACCCTCAGCATCCTCATCGGAATGCCAGTCCGGTCGAAGTGCGACCAACTGGTCATACAGATCCACGCAGACCCGCCGAGACATCGCCACAATCATCCCTTTTCCCACAATCACTGCCAGACGTCGCTCCCAGTGTTCCACGATATCTTGAGCCACCTGACCCAGACGCTTCTCTGTCCCAACCATCGCCTCCAGCCGCGCCCACTTCGACTTCAACTTGCGCTTGGCTGTCTCTTCCTCCCCTTCTGTAACGTCCTCGAAGTCATCGTCAACGCGGGGTTTTTCTTCCTCTGGCAAGTCGATCCTGGCCAGCCGCGCCTCATAAAAGATAGGTACCGTCGCCTTATCCTCCACCGCCTGACCGATAGGGTAGGTATCGATGTAGTCACCAAAGACACCCAATGTCGACTTGTCCGACAAGGCTATCGGTGTCCCTGTAAAACCAATGAAGGATGCATTGGGTAAAGCCAGTCGCAAATTCTTTGCAAATCCCGCGCTGATCTCTCCAGTTTCAGGGTTGATTCGGGTCGCAAATCCATACTGACTGCGATGCGCCTCGTCTGCAATCACCACGATATTCTGGCGTTCCGACAACATCGGAAAATCTGCTCCCTCTTTTCGCTCCTTCTCATTCAAGCCAAACTTCTGCATCGTAGAGAACAAGATCCCGCCACTCGCCACCTGTAAAAATGCCCGAATATCCTCTCGGTTTTCTGCCTGTTTCGGCTTCTCTGGCAACAGCACTTTTGCTGCACAAAACTGGTTGAACAACTGGTCGTCCAGGTCGTTACGGTCAGTCAATACCAACAAGGTTGGGTTTTGCATCGCTGGCTCTACCATCAACTTTGCCGCAAAGAACACCATCGACACACTCTTGCCCGAACCTTGTGTATGCCATACCACACCAATCCGTCGATCGCCTTCAGGCTCCGACGCCCGAACCGTCGCATCCACCGCTTTCAACACCGCATGGTACTGATGATAGCCCGCTATCTTCTTGGTATATGTATCTTCTGCCTCATAGAAGATAAAGTGTTGTAAGTACGACAACAGCCGCTGTTTCTCAAACAACCCATACAACAACACCTGCAGTTGCGGAATCGCACGAGACGCCAGTTCCTCACCATCCACGGTACGCCATGGACCAAAACGTTCATACCCTGCCGTTAAACTCCCCACTCTGGCTTCCGTTCCATCGGAAACAACAAGGATCTCGTTGGTCACAAACAGGGAAGGAAGCTCGTCTTTGTAGGTTTGTAATTGTCGCCAGGCGGCCTTTACTGTCGCCTTATCATCGGAAGGATTCTTTAACTCGATGACAGCGACAGGAAGGCCATTCAGAAAGACCACCAGATCGGGACGTCGATGATGCTTTCCTTCCATCACTGTAAACTGATTCACCACCAACCAGTCATTGTTGTTGGGATTTTCAAAGTCTACCAGAGATGCATGGTCACCTCGTACCCCATCGGCACCCTTGACTTCAACATCCATTCCCCTGGTCAGCCAGCGATGAAAGGTATGATTATTCTCTTCTAACGACGGGCTATTCAGATGCAATACAGATCGAACCACACCATCGACAGCCTCAGTCGGTAGGTGTGTATTAATACGCTGCACAGCGAAACGAAAGCGTTCTTCCAGGATACAGTCACTATAACGTTTACGTTCAGGAGCCTCCCCATCGGGAGCAATGACTGAGCCATGGAGATACTCATAGCCAAGCTCCTGTAACCACCCTATCGCAACATCCTCAACATCAGCTTCCGTCAAACTCATAACACATCCTCCACCATGCCTTCTGCCTCCGGCACCCGTAACTCACCTGAAATAAGCCTAGGAAGAAGAGTATCTCGGAGAGCTGTCAAAGAGAGAGATTCACGTTGATTCGCTTCGACACGTTGGAAGAAAGGCTCTATCTTATTATCGAAGGCTCGCAGTACCTCTTGAGAAGGCACAAGTACCGGGATCGGACGAAAATTCCTCTTACTAATTTCTTGAAAAGTTGTACCTCCAGCTCTTCCTTTAATCACCTCAAGATTCGCCTTTGCCCAATGAAGAAGATAATAACTACTTAGTCGATTATTAGGAGGGATCGCTATATAACCTTGGTTTATAGCAAGAGGAATACGTGTAATAGTAGTGTAGCCTACAGGTGCACGAGATGATAATAGAAACGTGTCTACAGGAAGTAGACCAGAGCCTATCTTATCCAAACCGGCATCTGTAACTTTTCGCTCTGTGCTCAAGAGAAGAGAAGTTTGGGCACCGGACAAATCTTTGGGAGTGGTCCAATGGTGGACTCCTCCTTCCCAAAACTCTGGTTGCTTAGTGCTTGGTGTGCTCCCACCAAGAATATTTACAACATCTCCAATAGCGCAGGCTTCCCATCCTTTTGGGATGGGACCAAGTTCGCTCTCTTCAAATTCGGTATGGCCGTCGAAATCAATGAACCAGCTTTGGAAGATCGTCTGGGCCATCTGCTCCAATGTCCGGTTCATCCGCCGGTTGAGATCTATCTTATCATCGAGTGCACCAAGAACTTCAGCGATGCGACATTGTTCAGTAAAGGGGGGGCAAGGTATCTCCAAGGTGGTAATATCTGTTTTGAGTACTCGAGGAACTGTTGTCCCGCGATTGCGACTTAATAATGCATTATGAACTGGAGGAAATTGTAGTGCATATAAAAGAAACTTATAGTGTAAATGTTTTTCGTCTGCACGTAAAGC
>JALTMC010000840.1:3048-9997 GCA_027005175.1 Myxococcales bacterium | reverse complement strand
TCCTGATTGTAGGCGAAACAGGCACAGGGAAGGAGTTGGTGGCCCGCTCGATTCATCAGAACAGTCGCCGCCGGGAGCAACGCTTTGTGCCCGTGGATTGTGGCGCGATCCCCGAGAATCTGATGGAGAGCGAGTTCTTTGGCTATGAGCGAGGAGCTTTTACAGGGGCACATGCTCGGAATATCGGTCTGTTGGAGTTTACCGACGGGGGCACCTTCTTTATGGATGAGGTGGGTGAATTGCCCTTGCATCTTCAGGCCAAGTTGCTCCGTGTTTTGCAGGAGCGAAAAGTTCGACGAGTTGGAGGAAAAGAGGAAGCCTCCATTGATATCCGGATTGTAGCAGCAACTCGTCGAGACCTCGAGACCTCCATTCACGAAGGTCAGTTTCGCGAAGACTTGTATTTTCGGATCAATGTCATTCAGATTGAATTGCCTCCTTTGCGTGAGCGTGATCAAGATATCTTATTACTGGCAGAACATTTTCTATCCAGACATACGCAAGGAAGTGACAAGGTTGTTTTGGGGATTTCTTCCGATGCAAAAGACGCTTTGCTAGGATACCAATGGCCCGGTAATGTGCGTGAACTACAAAATGTGATCCGACGTGGAATTGCCGTGACCAAAGAGGAAGAAATCGGTATTAACGATCTTCCTGGACACATCTCCTCCATCCAATCCTCTGCTTCAGCCAATCTCTCTTCTGTTGCTCTGGAGTGGGAGAAAGACTTTTTCGCCCTTCGAGAACAGTATATCGCCGATTTTGAACGCTCTTATTTAATGGGGCAACTCAAAAATACAGGAGGTGATGTTTCTGCTGCGGCACGCGAATCACAAGTCCCTCGCGGAACATTTTATCGCTTGCTCAAAAAATATGACCTCCACGCCAAAGACTATCGGTCG
Source organism: Myxococcales bacterium (assembly GCA_027005175.1). Taxonomy (GTDB): domain Bacteria; phylum Myxococcota_C; class UBA6777; order UBA6777; family UBA6777; genus M3003. The sequence continues at coordinate 9,095 of JALTMC010000840.1, read as the reverse complement.
TAACAACAGAGCCTTTGCGAAGAGACGGAAGTCTTGCTGTCTCGACGCTTCCACACCAAAGATGATATCCATCGGGTAGATCTCTACAATGGTCTAGGATTGAAGTGTGCTTTGGTTGTGGTCTGCGCAAGTTTGTACAAGGATGAGATAGGAATATGTTTCGATGGGTACTTGATATCTTCGATGGTAAGGACCCGCTACGGCGAGCAATGGCTTGGAGTTTGGGGATCTCTGTTCTGATGCTGCTGGGTAAGGTTGGTGCTTTCTTTGTGACAGGAAGTACAGCGATTTTATCCGATGCGACAGAGTCGATTATTCATATTGTGGCCACCGGGCTGGCGGCTTGGAGCACATGGTACGCCGTACAGCCACCAAGCAAAAGCAGCCCCTATGGGTATGGAAAAATTGCTTATTTTTCCGCAGGATTTGAAGGCTCTCTGATCTTTATGGCAGCCCTCGCAATTATTTACCAGGCTGTGGTGGCTTTGATTCAGGGTCCTCGTCTGCAGCAGCTTGATATTGGATTCATCATGATTGCCTTCCTCACAGGGGTCAATCTGGCTTTGGGCCTGTATCTGGTTCGCACCGGACGCAAACACAATTCCCTTATCTTGGTAGCCAATGGCAAACACGTTCTTACAGACATGTGGACCAGTGTTGCTGTGGTTGTTGGTGTCGGTGTTGTGTGGCTCACCGATATCCTATGGTTAGACCCGGCGTTTGCGATCTTTGCAGCGCTTAATATCATGTACAGCGCAGTGTTGTTGTTGAAGGAGTCCTACTCGGGTTTAATGGAGCATGTGGATTCTGCGGAGGGAAAGAAGGTTGTTGTTATGTTGAGAGAGGCCATCCAAGATGACCGACTCTCCGACTTTCATCAACTGCGGTTTCGACGTGTCTACAATCAGGTTTGGGTAGAACTACATCTTCTTTTTCCGGGGGAATGGACATTAGAGAGGGCTCACGATGCTGCTTCCTCGATCGAAGCAGACTTGCTCCAACTCTTTCCGAAAGACCAAGTGGTGATCACCTCACACCTGGAACCAAAAGAGCATGAAGGCCCCCATCCAGAAGGACATCCTGGGGCAAAAGACCCTTTTTGTCCTAGATGTTCCGGTCTACTTCGTCAAGGAGGGCGTCAAGATCAGGGATGATGACGATACGTTTGTGGAACTTGGCGACACCATCTTTTTCAAGGGCGCGAATGGTTCGCGATAGGGTCTCGGGTCGTGTGGCAATCATGGAAGCCATGTCTTGTCGCGACAAGGGCAGGTCGATGTGCAGTTGAAAGTCTTCATCCATACGACCGTAGCGGTCTTTGAGTTTGAGGAGCAGATGCGCCAAGCGTGTTCGAACGGACAGAGCTGCAAAGTGGAGCTTGTCTTCTTCGGCTTGGCGCAATGCACGTGAGATATTTTGCAGAAAAGCCAGACTCACATTCTGATTGGTTTGCAGGAGCCGCTGGGTCGTCATCTTATCAACAAAACAGACACGGGCAGGCGTGAGGGCTATCGCTGAGGCCGAGTACTCGCCTTCTGTAAAGTAAGTACGTGCTCCAAGAACTTCGCCTGTGTGGACCAAACGAACAATCACTTCGTTGCCCTGAGCATCACACTTACGCAATGCGATCGTGCCTTCTTCAACACAGTAGACACCCACACATGGATTTCCTTGGTAAAAGATAGCTTGGCCGGGTTGGTATGTATTTGAGGTTTTGGCTTCATTCAAGATGTGCAGGTCGTCACCCAATGCACACCATTCCGTAGCACGTTGTGGACAAGCCGCACAGTTGGCTCGCTTTTGTTTCCACCGATGAAGGTCTGTGTGTTGTTGCATTGTCATCTCGGGTGTTCTCACTTGTGTAGCCATTGTAATTTCCTTCCCCGTGAAGTGTCGTTGCGCCTGATCGTCGATTCTGACCGCTGTGCCTCCTTGTTGACACGGTCGGCACGCATGCAGATAGCGTGCCAGGATGCCGCACTTGAACGGGTGACTGATTATAAAGGAACAATGGAGTTTGAACGCTCTCTTTGGCTGGCTGAAGACATTTTTGTCTCACTGATGAGACACATTTCTATAATTGACATAAATCAAGAAAAAAAATTGATGTATATCAATACGTTTCACGATCTTCGACAATGCATAACTTGTCTCTCTGTGGCGCCATAGCCTACCCAGAATGCTTGGATTATACCTTTTAAAATAATTGCTTATCTATGTTTGTCACATCGAAGAGACAGTCTTCGATGTAATTCTCAATAATGTGACACATGTTGCTTGTTGTGTCTGTGGGTGTTTTGGTATTTTTGGCAGGGATCTGACCAGGCTCTTTGTAAGAAGGCTACTTGCTTGTTGTGTCTGTGGGTGTGTCTGTGTCTGTGGGTGTTTTTGTGTTGTGTTCCTCGTCATCGAAGAGGATACGCATTCCCGGAGTATCCAGGTCATCAAACTGACCATTTTGAGTGGCCCAGATAAAGACACCTACGGCAGTGGCAGAGAAGATGAGCGCCAACGGGAGAAGAATGTAGATGACTGACATGGTTGCTCTCCAAATGTTTTGGCTTGGTAGGAGCTCGTGATGACGGTGATAGAGCTGAGAGGCATTAAGATGGCGGCCCACAATGGTGTAATCAACCCTGTGATGGCAAGGGTTGCACCCAGAAAATTGTAGACCAGAGAGAAGCCTAGATTGCGTCGGACCACGCCCATTGTGCGTTTCCCACCGTCAAGCAGGTCGTGTAGTGGCTGAAGGCCAGGACGTGTTAAATAGACATCCGCAATAGAGAGACAAGCTTCTGCACCACCGTGAACTCCAATTCCGAGGGTGGCGGCACTGAGAGCGGCGGCGTCGTTTACGCCATCTCCCACCATGATCACGGTGTCTGGGTGAGAAGCTTCAATATAGTTGAGCTTCTCTTCAGGAGACAAGCCTCCATGGCATCGTTGAGGGTCGAGGTTGAGTTGTTTGGCCACTGCTCTGACAACATCGGGGTGGTCTCCTGAGAGGATACCCAGTTGCCAGCCCATCGACTTCACAGCTTCAAGTGTCGCTTTGGTATCTTCTCGTACAGGGTCTCCCAAGCCGGCGACGGCGCGTACTTCACGATCGACAGCGATCACAACAGGAGTTAGAGCTTGTTGGGTGAGCTGATGGATCTGGTGTTCATGCTTTTGTGCAAAAGCCCCTACTTCATTTCGGAGAAAGGCAGGTGAGCCGATATGAAGGATATGTCCTTCAACGCTTCCTATAAGGCCACTGCCTATGACTTGTTCGACTTTGGCAGGGCCTGTTTTTGGAAGATGTGCAAAGGCATCAACCATCGCTTTGGCGATAAGGTGTGAAGAGTGTTCCTCGATGGCATGAACCATGGATTGGATGGATGTATCTCCATGCCAGGCAATTAACCGCAGCCTTCCTTCTGTGAGCGTACCTGTCTTATCGAGCCAAAGCTGTCCAGGGTGAGTCAGTGCTTCGAGCACATCTCCACCTTTGATGAGTATTCCAAGTCGCGCTGCTTTGCCCAGTCCTGCGCTGAGCGCGAGAGGGGTTGCCAGTCCCAGAGCGCATGGGCATGTAACGATGAGTAAGGCGACAGCATGTTCAATGGCGAGGGTGGGATCACGCATCCACCACAGAGCAAAAGTGAGTACGGCCATGCACAATACAATCGCCACAAACCAGCCAGCGATGCGATCAGCTTGCTGCACGATAGGAGCGCGTCTTTGGCTGGTTTCTTCCACCTGACGAAGTAGCTGGCCCAGTCGAGTTTCACTGCCTGTTTTTCGGACAATGACATGGATACGTGAACGCAGGTTGATACTTCCTGCATGAACAGGAGCACCGGGAGTTACGGATATAGGGCGAGATTCTCCTGTGAGCACAGAAGTATCCAGCTTGGTGTGGCCGTCTTGAATCACCCCATCAACGGGGATGGTATCTCCCGCTAGGATCTCGATGAGCTCCTCTTGTTGCAGAGCCTCTACAGGAACTTCACTCACTCCACTGTCTTCAATCCGGCGAGCTTTGGACGGAGACAAACCGTAGAGAAGTTCTGTGGCCTGACCCGCGATTCTTTGCTGTCGGTGCTGGAGCCAGCGGCCCACAAGTAGCAAAAAGATAAGTGCTGTTACAGAGTCAAAGTAGACATCGCCAACGCCTCGAATCGTGTTGTGGACGCCCCAGGCAAACCCGGCTGCGATCCCTGTGGCGATAGGGAGATCCATGTGCAACGTTCGGGTATACAGAGCGGACCATGCCCCTCGGAAAAAGATGCTCCCAGCCCAAAATACAGCAGGGACGGCGATAATAAGACTGGCCCAGCGAAAAAGGTTGCGGTAGTTCTCAGCCATGCCATTGTTGAAGAGGCCACCATACAAGGCAAAGGCGATGAGCATTGTATTGCCCGCACAAGCCCCTGCGATAGCGATGCGAATCAACATCCGGCGATCTTCCATACGTTGTTTGGCTTCGCGTTGTTGATCGCGATAAGGGTGTGGTGGATAACCCAATCGATCGATCAGTCTGGCGATGATGGATAACTCTGTCTGGCTGGTATCCCATATCACACGTAACATGGAGCGACGGAAATCGAGCCTTGCCTCCAGAACACCAGGGAGCAATGTGGGGAGCTTCTCTAAAAGCCATACACAGGCTGCACAATGGACACCTTCCAGGTAGAGTTCGATTTGTCTCTCCTTGGGAGAGAGGATGCGAGTGTATAGCCGTGCAAAGACCTCGTCATCAAACTCCGCATAGGCCGGTGGTTGATTGGATCTGGGGTCCGGCTTGCTTCGCTCTTCCTGGGCTTTTTGGTAGTACTGGTCCAGGTCACAACTATGAAGCATCTGGTAGACCATTTCACAACCGGAACAACAAAATTGTTGGGTTGCTTCTGGTACGATTAATCCAGCAGGTACAGGGAGCGCACAATGGTCACAGTAGACGACGTGAGGGGGATGGGGTTCTGTTGTTGGAGGGGGAGAGGAGGGTGTCATGGTTTTGTTTTTTTGCTACAACAACTGGGTTTCTTTTTGTGTAGCTGTCTCACTCGCTTGATCGTTTGGGCCTGGGTTGTTTGTGGCGTCGCATGATGAGATGGGATAGGCACAAGCAGTTGGGAGCGATGCCAAAGTGTACTGATACCGATGAGGATAATGGCCGTAGCGCTGATCCATGGGAAGATCCTGCGAACGCGAATACTGACGGTGTGGATTCCCAGGCCGAGACCGAGCAGAGCAGGCACGGTACCGACCCAAAATGCAGCCATCACCAGAGTACCTTTGAGTGGGCTGGCTGTGGCTGCTGCCGTGACGACAAATGCATAGAGCCAGCCACACGGTAGTAATGTTGATAGCAAGCCAAGAAACCAAGCTCGCCCGATGGGAGGTTTGTCCCGAATCTTTCGTTGCCACTGCATGATCTTTTGGCGAAATGCCGGTGGTAGCTGGATATGCAAGAGGCTCCACCCCTGTTGTTGAGAAAGCATTCCCAAGCCCCAGATCACCATCAGACTGCCTGCGATGATCGCTGTGATATGTTGCATTCCAGCGGCAGTGCCTGCAAAATCGACCATGGACCCTGCCCATCCCACGATGAATCCAAGCAGAGTATATGTGACGAGACGTCCTCCATTGTAGGCGATATGGCTGAAGCTGCGCTGCCATCCTTGGCTTGGATCAGAGCCCGCGTAGAAGGCGACAAAGCCTCCACACATACCGATGCAGTGGAGACTTCCCAGAAGACTGGCGAGAACAACGCTACCCAAGAGAAGCCACATAATACTCTACAACTCCTGACGAAGGATTTGTACAAATCGCTGCTTGCCACGCAATACGGTGTAGTGGAAAATCCAAAGTCCTTCTCGGTAGTTGGGAATGGTTGTCTTGTGGATGTCGTTCCTTCGTCTCAGATCTTTATTAAAACGCTGGCGTGAGCGGGCGTTGTGAAATGCTTCAAAGGAGAGGTGGGCTCCTTTGATCACATGGCCTTTTCGATCGAAGACTTGAGCTTCTACCTCGATCGTCGCTTTGCGGTTCGCCAGATGAGG
>JALTMC010000840.1:0-3038 GCA_027005175.1 Myxococcales bacterium | reverse complement strand
GTTTTGCTTTGGCCTTGATGGTCCAACCCAGCCGATTGTTCTCACGTTTCTGGGCCATGGTTTTGTCCCAACGAAGAGCTTTTTTGTAGTAATTCTTTTCCACAGCAAAAGATGGATCACTGACCGCCATACCCACCATAAACAGATTAAAACCCGAACCTGAGAGCAGCAAAATGACCAAGGCCCAAGGCCACCAACGTCCTTTGTTCTTTTGTTCCATTGTTCTTCTCCCTCTTTCTCTTGTTGTAGACTTGTGTTGAGTATCCGGGCTATTTCAGATCCGATGGATTGATCCCCTTGAGTAGTCCCAGGAGCTTGTATTTCCGGGTTGTTTTATAGTCAGAGCTGTTGTCGATCGTAAACTGGATGGGAAGGCTTCCATTGTCTGTAAACATGGCACGAGGTGCGAGCACAAAAATAACGGCTGTTTCTGTTTTTTGTGCGGCCACAACCAGAGGATTAATGGGGGTGATCATGCTGACCCCTTTGGGGGCGATGAGCTTGATCTTATACTTCTGGAGCTTTGGCGTTCGGTTGGCGATTTTGATCTTAATGTGGTTCGATATCTGTCCATTGGGGAGCACTTTGTAAGGATTACTTCCGCCTCGAAGGATCGTCACTTCGGCTGCCTCTCGCCGAGCGAGGGCCATTCCCAACGCTGTAAAGATAATAAGGATAAGTAGGGGGTATAGGAGTACTCGTGGACGCAAAATACCCTGTTTTTGGTTGGTCTCCAGAGTCTGTTGTGAGGTGTAGCGAATCAAACCTTTGGGTTTGTGAATTTTCTCCATAATATCGTCACAAGCATCGATGCATTGGGTGCAATTGATGCATTCCATCTGTAAACCTTCACGGATGTCTATGCCTGTAGGACATGTGAGAACACAGGCTTTGCATTGGATACAGTCTCCCCAACTCTCGGCACCTTCGGGTGGTTCTTCGCTGCGTTGGCGTTTCTTGGCCCGAGGCTCTCCTCGGTTGTAATCGTAGGCAACGATGGCAGAGTGTTTGTCGAGCAATACCGACTGGAAGCGACCATATGGACAAGCCACGAGACAGGTTTGCTCTCGAAAGTAGCTGAAGTCGAAGAAGATCATGGCTGTGACTCCAGCCATGATCAGAAAGGTCGAGGGGTGTTTAAAGGGAGAGCGATGCATCCACTCCCACAGTTGTGTTGTGCCCACAAAATAGGACAAAAACACATGCGCAAGAAACATGGAGAGGAGTAGATAGATGAAGTATTTAAGGACTCGACGAGGAGAACCTCCTTGTTTGTCGAGCTTGCGTTGTTGGGCGGGGCTTCCCTCCAACAGTCTCTCGATGGGGCGAAAGACAAACTCCATATAAACGGTTTGAGGGCAGCCCCAACCACACCACACCCTGCCAGCGAGCGCGGTGAACAAAAAGATGGAGAGGAACAAACCAAGTAACAACAACAACAAGAGAGGTGTCTCAGTGGCAAAGAAGGTTGTTCCAAAAAGTGTAAACTGTCGCTTCGGTATGTCAAACAACATAAGAGGCTTGCCACTCATCGTAAGGTGAGGAATGACAACAAAGGTAAGAATCAAACCCCAGGCTACCGCAAAGCGACGGTAATAATGCTTTCCCTTCGCCAGTTTGGGGCGGAGCCAGTTGCGTGAACCGTCCTGGTTCATCGTCGATAAGATGCTCTCTGTTGGACCCTTGCCATAGGTTTGATTGGACTCACTCATCAAAAACAATCCTTCTTAGAAAAAAAACAAAAAACCCCCTTTCTCCATGCCAATGGAGAAGTCGAGAGCCCGGAGGTTCTCAGAAAAAAACAAAAAAAACGTTCTCCATGCCAATGGAGAAGCCGAGAGCCTGGAGGGAACAGGTCTCTCTGCCCCAGGAACACCACAGGGGTGTTTTTTCTTCCATCTTATTTCTTAACTAATTTAAACGGCTTTGCATCTTTTTCGGGTGGCTTAGGGTTGCTTGGCTTGGTGCCTTGCAGAGACTTGACATAGGCTGCCACCAACAAGATCTGCTTGTATTTAAGTACCTTGCCCCATGGGATCATCCCCTTGCCAGGGCGGCCCCCTTCACGAATCACACGAAAGATCTGCTTGCTCGAAGGGCCATGGATCGCGTAGTTGTCTGTCAGATTCGGGCCGATCTTGCCTTCACCATGGACTCCATGGCAGGTAAAACAAGTCCCTTTGCCTGTAAAGATCTTTTTGCCTTCTGCCAGAGCTTTCTTGTCTTGGATAATGGCCGCGATCTGTTGGGCCACAGGTAGCTTGGCTCGCTTGGCTTCGAGCTTGGCGCGAAGCTTGTTATAGCTTGCGACCTCTTGCCTGTAGTTCTCATGAATGGTCGTGCCCATACCTCCCATATGATAGTGAAAGAAATAAAATGGGGCGAAGATAATGGTCACCCAAAAGATCGCTTTCCACCATCCTGGTAGGGGGTTATCATATTCTTGGATACCGTCGTAAGAGTGCCCAAGCAACTTGTTCTCTGCGGGACTGCTGTATTCTAAAATCTCGTCTTGCTGACTCATGTTTCACTCCTCTGAGAGGCTGTCGTAAGGGAGGTCTCTGCATCTTCCAGCGGCATGGAGGCAAAGCGTTCCACAGCATCATTACGTAGCATGCCAAAGGCATACACCATCACACCGACAAACACTGCAAAGAACAACACCAGGGCAACTTCTATGTAAAAAGTGGTGCCCATTTTGCCTACTATATCACTCAATCGCATCATGATTTGATCCCTTTAGGGTTCCGAGTACTGGGTTTCAATGACCAGGTCTGAAGCACCATATGGGGTGTGGAGAGTACCGAGCTACCAAGGATGGTTTCGCTCGATGCTCACACTGTTGGTGCGTGAAACTCGTTGCGCTACCGTTTGATGTCAGTGCCCAGGCGTTGTAGATATGCAATCAGGGCCACGATCTCTCGTTTTTTGAGGTCTTGAGCGAGACTCTTCATGGCCTTGGCTTGTTCTGCTTTTTTGGCTTTCGCAGCGGCTTGATCAATCAGCTTCTTTTGCTCTTGGGCCGATTTCCCTTGAAG
>JALTMC010000839.1 GCA_027005175.1 Myxococcales bacterium | reverse complement strand
AATCAAATATTGGGAATGGAACTCCTCAAACGTGCGGGACACGAGGTCGTGCTTGCCCATGATGGAGACCAAGTGCTCGCAGCTTTAGAAACAGAAGAATTTGATTTGATACTGATGGATATCCAGATGCCCGAAAAAGATGGAATCGAGACAACACTCGCCATTCGAGAGAAGGAAAAGAAGACGTTGAAACACATACCAATCATCGCGATGACAGCCCATACGATGACAGGAGACCGCGAACGTTGCCTGGAGGCGGGAATGGATGACTTTCTCTCCAAACCCATCCGCGCTCAACTCCTGTATGAGCAGATCTCACGCTACACCCCCTCCCGCTAGTGCCCAGACATCGCTAAAATTTAGAGTTGTGTTTGTCAGGCTATAACTCGACCAAGACTCCTTCATCCCAAAAAAATAGGCTTGTCTAAGAACTAGACCTCCCCACAAAACAAAATTTAGATTGAAAAGAAGCCACAAGCAGTGGCATAAAGGGCTGCGAACAAAAATCTCACCTGTCGTGAGCAAACAATTGTTCCTACCACTGAACCGATATATCACAACCAGAGGGAACCAACATGGGAAACGGATTTTTTCAAGATAATGCAGGCAGAACCACAAGCTTTGATGGACACAAGAGCCCCAAAATGGGCACATCCAAACACCCCGCACAACTCCGTGTTCAGACCGAAGAAAGAAGAAAAGAGGTGGAAGCGACATGCCAAGAGAACAAGTGGGAGTGTGAGATCACAGTCGATCCAGATCAACCTGAAATGACAACCGATCTCGACACTCTCCTCAACAAACCAAAAACGTTTGTCAAAGACACCAGGATCGGTCGAAACGACCCTTGTGTTTGTGGGAGTGGACTCAAATACAAGAAATGTTGCGGCAAACCTTCCTGAGCACAGGTCCCATACTCCGATGTCACGTTTGTGCAGGGTTCGTGCATGTGCTTGTCAAATCAACCTAACCACCCTAACGATACTAGCCCAGGTGATCCGTGCAGCCGATGACTGTGGCCGCTGGCTCGCAAAAAATCAACCCGGATTCGCACTCTTGGTGCTGGCGACTTCAGTCCAGGGCCAGGGACCTGTGGCCGACAAGTTGGGTATATTGAGCCATGTACACTCTGTCTTATTTTGTGACAAATGGACAACCCGGCCTGGCAACTCCTGAAACTGGCGCAACACATCAAAGTCAATGTCACCTTGAAACTTGATCGTGACCACGTATCGCTGACAAGAACTCTCCGCAACCCAACGACGACAGTGTTTGAGCAGCCGCTCGGGATAACAGATAATGTCGGAACAAAACCAATCACAATTCATTTGTCCGGGAGCATCCGCAAAGGCACTCCCTATTTCATGTACAACCCCTGGCAGAGCTTTCACTCTTGGATCGAGTGGTGCTTTGTCGATGCTGTGCACTGTAGCACCACAATGAGCAAGGGTCCAAGTCCAGGCTCCCGGTGCCGCCCCCCACTCGCGAACAACCTCACCCGAACTCGGTTGCACCCCCAGCAACAGAAGAGCTTCCCATAGCTTTCGATAAGCACGACCAGGAGGCCCCTCACGATCTTCTTCCAGAGGGCACAAGCCACCAGAAAAAGGACGATCGGTCTGGGCTGCAAACAAAAGGGTGTCACGATCGGGCAATGTATAAGCACCAAGAGAGCGAAGGATATCGTTGCCAGGGATAGCATAACTTCGCTTTCGCAGCTGTGGCAATTTTTCTTGAACCAAGGCCCCACGACGAACGGAGCCTGTGGGAACATAACCCCACCAAGCACCATGCTCACGCAAGATACGCGCCGCATGGCCGATAGATTCGATACTCACAGCGCGAACATCAAACCATGTCTGCAATGCCCAGGCCATGGGCCGCGCTGGACCTGGTAGCCACCACAAACCCGGCGAAAGTTCGTGTGCATCCGACCAGCGCAAGGTGATCTCTTTCTGTAAAGGAGTTTCCCAGCCGGGTGCGGCACGATAACAAGTGCCACCGTCAAGGTCTGTCATCGCATCAATCTCGCCCTATCGAGTTTACCCACTTGTGTTCGAGGGAGTTCATCCCAGAATGACCAACGCTGTGGGATCTTATACGAGGCAAGTTGGCTCTGACAGAAGGTCACAAGCTCTTCAATTGTAAGTTCACGATCCGCCACGATACAAGCCTTGACCAATTCGCCCAAAACTTCATCCACCACTCCAACCACGGCAACATCCTGGATCTCAGGATGCTGCAACAACACCGTCTCTACGTCTTGCGGGATCACCTTTTTGCCACCCACATTGATGAGATTCTTTTTGCGCCCACTGAGGAAAAGATTCCCCTGTTCATCCAAATAACCGAGATCACCTGTGTAGCAAAATCCATCCTGAAACATGAGCTGGGTTAAAGCCGGGTCCTTGTAGTAGCCGTACGAAGAGACTTGAGGCCCTCCCACAACCACCTCACCCACAGCTCCGGTTCGTTGCGGGTTTCCATCATCATCCAAGATCTTTAGGATCACATGCTCCAACGGCTTCCCCAAACAAGTGCTAGGCACACCAGGCTTGCGT
>JALTMC010000838.1 GCA_027005175.1 Myxococcales bacterium | reverse complement strand
GGTAAAGATGAAGCTCTTCTTTTGTTACAGAATACAATTCATGAGATTAACAAAGAAGTTGGGACAAATTACTCCTTTCACTTTCAGGTTCTTAATTGTGCCAATTATGGTGTTCCTCAGGTTCGTGAACGAGTATTCATTCTTGGTGAGCGAGATGGCCGTGAATTTGTCTTTCCTAAAGAAACTCATAGGAATCCAGACATTGGAAATGATAAGAGAAATTTAAGTAGGCAATTGAGTTTATTGAATTTATCTTCTGAAGAGCTTCAGGATTAGACCACAGTATGGGATGCCATCGGCGATTTAAATGATTTAGAGCACAAGGGGTTACAGATAACAGGTCGCTGGGCAGAACTTCTTCCCTCGATTCCTGAAGGGAAAAGCTATCTTCATTATACTGAACGTGGGGACGGTTTGCCTTTTTTTGGTTGGAGGAGAAGATATTGGAGCTTTTTATTGAAGTTAGCAAAGAGTCGTCCTTCATGGACGATTCAAGCCCAACCCGGTTCAGCCATTGGTCCACTCCACTGGCTGAATCGTCGTCTTTCTGCTCGTGAGTTACTACGGTTACAAACTTTTCCCGATTCTTATAGCGTTACTGGTGGTAGAACAGAAGTTCAACGTCAAATTGGGAATGCTGTCCCTCGTCTAATGGGTGATGTTTTCGGGCGTGCTATTCGAGAACAGCTTTTGGATGATCCTGTTGATCATTCAATCCCCTTAAAGTTAATCCCTAGAAAGCAAACTTCGACTCCAGAGGTTGAGCCTTTACTCCCTGTTCCCGAGAAATATATACATTTGATGGGTGAACATACAGCTCATCCGGGAACAGGAAAAGGTTATTCTGTTGTAGAAAAGTAGAATTTCTGTAGGATCAGCGACCAAACAAGTTGAGTAAATACGTTAGGAGCGACAACTCAACAAGATTTACATACTGCCGTCAAGAAATTTGTTGCAATACCAAGGCTTGTCTCTCTGATTTTGCTTTGTGGCGAGAAACGTGTATATTCCTGCGCGTCTTTCAAGCAGTAGCTGAGATCCTATTGGTAAGAATCCTGGTGAGGATTTTTAGAAACAGTATTGGACAAGGAGTTCGAGATGCAGTGGCGTAAGTGGTTGTTTTGTATGGTAAGCTTGAGTGTTTTTCTCGGAGGGCCTGGGTGGGTTGGTGCTTCTTCAGGAAGGCATGGTACCAAAGTTCTGTCTCAGGGGCGTCGCTTTGCCCCCAAAGGCACCCGTAAAAAGTATGCGCGAGATACGCCCTATCTGATCAAACACCTGCGGCTGGAGCTTAAGTTTTTGCCTGCCAAGCGCTTTATTACAGGGCAGGCGATCTTTGATATGGTGGCTCACTCCGCGCCGATTACTCATGTGGTTCTGGATGCAGCTGAGCTACAAATTAAAGAGGTCTGGATCAACAAAAAGAAAGCCAAGTGGCAGGGTGTGGGACATAAGTTGCACATTGAAACGGGTGTGACGATGCATCCCAATAAGCCGTTTAAGTTGCGTGTGGTATATTCTGCCACACCACGCACTGGTCTACATTTTGTCTTGCCAGACAAAGCCTATCCTAAACGTCCCCTTCATGTATTTTCACAAGGAGAGTCGGAAGACAACCGCTTCTGGTTCCCTTCGTTTGACTACACTAATATGCGCTTTACCAGTGAAACAGTCTTTACTGTTCCCAAGCCTCTCATGGTGGTGACCAACGGCAAGCTGTTTAAAAAAACAGAGACGAAAAAGTTTGTGACCTATCACCACAAGATGAAGCACAATCATGTGAACTATCTTTTGGCTGTGGCGATTGGTGTGTTTAAGGTCTATGAACAACGGTGGAATAAGATCCTCATCCGTAGCCTCGTACCCCCCGAAGACTTTGACAAAGCAGCCCGTTCTTTTAAAAATACAGCCGATATGATGAAGTTCTTCTCAGAAAGTATCGGTGTGGTTTATCCTTATTCAAAGTATGACCAAGTTACTGTCCATCGGTTTGTTGCGGGAGGCATGGAGAATATCACTGTCACCATTCTGACTCATGGGACTCTTCATGATGCCAAGGCACATCTGACTTGGAGAAGCGATGGTTTGGTTGCTCACGAGCTTGCCCACCAGTGGTTTGGCGACTTACTCACCTGTGTGGACTGGAGTCATCTCTGGCTGAATGAGAGTTTTGCGACCTACTTTGACAAGCTCTATGTGGAGCACAAGTGGGGTGAGGATGAGTTCGACAGTGAGCGTCATCGGATGCTGGGATGGTACTGGAGATCGAGCTACCAGCGCCCCATTCAAACGAGCAAATACGAGTTTGCTGGCGATATGTTTGATTCGCACTCTTATCCCAAAGGTGCGGCTGTTTTACATATGATTCGCACCATTCTGGGTGATCGATTATGGTGGGATGCGATCAATTTTTATGTGACAACCAATGCACATGGATTGGTGGAGACCAGTGATCTTCGTCGCTCCATTGAAGTCATCAGTGGTAAAAACTGGAAGCCGTTCTTTGACCAATGGGTTTATCGTGCGGGTCATCCAAACGTCCACTTTTCTTGGCGGTACGACCGCAAGAACAAACAGGTGATTGCGACTTTTAAGCAGACCAACAAGCGTCCATACAAGTTTGGAGCAAAGCTGTATGTGACCAATGGCAAGCTCAAGCGAAAGATCGTATCTGTTTCGCTGTCAAAGAAGCGCGATGTGATCACCATTCCTTATCCCACACGACCTAAGATGGTGGAGTTTGATCCTCGTGAGCACATTCTCATGAAGGTTAAACGGAAGAAGAAGTGGCAGGAGTTGGTCTTTCAATTGCAGCATGGTTCTGCGATGTTAAGTCAGGCTCGTGCAGCCCGTCAATTGGGTGATTTTCCCAATCGTCCCAAGGTACACAAGGCATTGTTGGCCGCCTTGCTCAACGAAAAACTTCATTTCACTCTGCGTAGGGCTGCGGCCACTGCTTTGGGGAAGCTGGCTCGTGTTAAGGATTGCAAAGCCCTGATTAAGGCTCTGGCGATCAAAGAAGCTCGTGTTCGGGTAACTGTGGCAGAACAGCTCCGAAACTGTGCCGAAGTCAAGCCCATCAAAGCGTTGGCTGATCGCATGCGAAAGGATGACAGCTACAGTGTTCGACAGGCCGCTATTCGCTCCATTGCAAAGCTGGATGATAAAAAGTCATTTGACTTAATGATAGAAGCCTATGGCCAGACTGAAAATGGTGGGCGTATCCGAATTGCTGCATTATCGGGCATGATGGAACTCGAAGATAAACGCTCTCTGACGTATCTTAAACAATCCATGGTTCGTGGAATGCAGCGCCGTGTGCGGTTGTCTGCTTTGGGTGGGTTTGCTCGAATGGCTACTTTCTTTCGTGAAAAAAAGAAGAAAGCAGACCTGCTGTTGTTGCTTCCCCATCTGAAAGATCCAGATCCCTTTGTTCGTGGAACGACTGTGCGAGCTCTCGGTATGCTCGGTGATCGCAGAGCTATCCCTCACTTGCATAAGTATGCAGCTCAGGCTCCTCATCGCAGCACGGCCAAAAGTGTGAAACGGGCGATTCGTATGATCCTTCGTCAGGGAATGTTGCGCAAACGGCTTCGGAGAATGGGCGATAGCCTCGAATCCATTCGTAAAGAACAACGCAAACTTCTCAAGAAGTTTGAGACGTTCGAAAAAGCCAAGACCCGTGGCAAGAAAAAATAGGCTCGGCTTGAATCATGAGCATGATCATGAGACTACCTTGCAAGACCTATCGCAAGTTGCTACACTGTAGGGGATCCAAAGGTAGTTTGTTTTTTGTTCTGCTTCGATCTGATGCAAGATCTATCATCCGTTGCTACCTTAGGGAGGCTCCAAAGGCAGTTTGTTTCTTGTTTTGCTTAGATCTTTTTTTGAAGAGAGAGGTTCAGATGTTTGTTGTACGTCGTATTGTATTTCCGAGTGTTTTTGTACTCTTTTTCTCGATGATGAGTTTTTGGGCCTGTGGTCCCGGCTCTACCACAGACGAGAAAGCAACAGAGTCATCGGCAACAGAAGCTATTGCTGAAGCTGTTGCTGATGCTTCCACTTCAGAAACCGTCGCCGAGACGGTTGCTGAAACAGCCGCTGAAAAAGGTTGTGCGGCAGGCAAGGCCAGTTGTGGTGGTGCATGTGTTGACACCAAAACCGATAAAGCCAATTGTGGGGCGTGTGGTACTGCTTGCAAAGGTGAGCAGACATGTACAGCGGGCAAGTGTGCCTGTAAATCCGGACAGGAACTTTGTGGTAGCAAGTGTGTGGACTCACAGTTTGACAGTAAAAACTGTGGTGAGTGTGGCTTTGCCTGTAAGAGTGGGGAGATCTGCTCAAAGGGGAAGTGTGGTTCTTCTTGTGCGGCTGGAGAAACCAAGTGTGGTAGCAGTTGTGTAAAGACTGACTCCAGTGACAAACACTGCGGCAAATGTGACAATGCCTGCGCTACAGGTCAAAGTTGTACTGCGGGTGTATGTGCCTGTCCCAAAGGTCAAACGGCATGTGGTGGCAAGTGTATTGATACTACAAAAGACAAGGATAACTGTGGCAAATGTGGAACAAAGTGCAAAGCATCGGAAGCATGTACCGCTGGAGTGTGCAAATCAACAGCACCTACCTGTGATCCTGACCCCGGATTTAAAGCAAAAGTCGTTCCTCTTATTGATGCCAATTGTAGCTGTCATACCGGTGGTTCTTCGGGTGGACTCTCTATGGGCTCTACGGGGGCTAGCAAATACAAAGCTCTCTTTAATGTAAAATCATCAACAGGAAAAGAGTATATCAAGCCGGGCTCTGTCACCAATAGCTACTTGATTGATAAGATCGAAGGAAAGCCCGGAATCACTGGAAGTCGAATGCCCCTTACTGGACCTCCGTTTCTGAGTACCGCAAATATCAAGACCATCAAAGACTGGGTTTGCAACGGCGCAAAAAATAACTAGGATAGCGACTCCATCACTTGCTCCAGCCTGTATGTGTTTCCTTGATGTGGTCTCTCTCTAGCCTGTATGTGTTTCCTTGATGTGGTCTCTCTCTAGCCTGTATGTGTTTCCTTGATGTGGTCTCTCTCTAGCCTGTATGTGTTTCCTTGATGTTGTAAGGCGATGCTTCCATCGTCCATCTCAACAAAGAGGGATTCGAGGTCGATCAAGGCATTGCCTGAGATACGGGCGAGGTGGTCTTGAGCTTCGGCTGCACCTGCCTGTCCACGTTTCACACGGGTATACAAGACACCTTCTTTGCTCATCAAGAGACTGTCAGCCAACAAGGGCTCCTGGCTGTCGTCATTGAGGCAGGCCGTCATCTCGGCTGTGGCAGGATCTTCTCCAGCAAATAGAATGCGCGTCACAACAAAAGGTGCATCTTCAAGCTCCACAAGTCCCCGCTGTGGACCATTCACAACCCAGTATTGTCCTTCTTCTGTTCGACGCAGTTGACGTGATAAAAACTTTTGTAAACCACGATGTTCGATCTTTTCGCCTCGAAATAACCAAGTCCCATCAGCGCGTAACTTGAGATACCCGTCCACCAGAAAGTGTGCCGGTATTTCTGCGATCGTTTCGGTACCCTGTGGGTGATAAGGAGGAATGCTAGACGTCATCAGAAAAAAACCTCTTATGTTGTGGTCGTGGAAACCCCCTTTCGAACGTGGGTTCGGCAGAGTCTACAGGACGAAGTTCGGATGGGGGCGTAGTTGACGTGAAATCCTTTCTCCATTTTGGGTTTGGTCTTTTTCCCATGTGTGGGATTGGGGGCGATCATTGTTAATGGTTGTACCATACTGTTTGCTTCGGTAAACCAAGCAGTATGGTTCCATGAACCATACTGCTTGGTTCGATAAAGACTTGGATTACGATGTCTCTTCTTTTTTGTGTAGTGTGATACTTTTCTTTTCTGGGTGCAGGCAGGTTAAGGTCGCACCCGGTGTCAGTCGGTATTGGTTGGGGTTTGGACGCTCTATCAACTCCGAAGCCTCGACGATGTCACCCCGGTTCAATGTTTCTAAACCACGGGCACTTGATGTTGTCAGGTCACGTGTGAAGATCTCGAACTTGATGAGTTCTCCATGGGATGCACAACCGGTGGTGATCCAGCGGCCCTTTTGTTTGGCCATCGGTGCGATCATCCGAAATGGTTGGGGAGAAGAGACTTTGAGTTTCGGAGGAGGAGCATGACCCAGAGCGAGGTAGCCAAATTTTAATGCCTGAAGTGACCGGTACATACGTCGGTTGAGCCCTTTGAGAGAAGAGGGAATATCCCAGTGTCGCACCTCATGACACCAGGCTCTTCCTGATTTTCGAAGCGGGCAGAGTCTGTCGTGCAAACAAGGGCCCCAGATGGTAAAAGGGGGTGTGGAGGCGACCTGGTCTCGAATGGCTTCCAGGCGTTCACAAGAGTCCTGGGAGGCGGGCTCCATCAACAGCAACATACCTTCTGGAGCGAGACGCGCCATCAAGCCCTGGAGCCATTGCCACATCTGCTCGGCAGATTGCTCTCGAAAGACCTCTGTCAGGGCAAAACTCGATACAATGAGATCCCATGGCTCTTCTTCAGGGGCTGCCATAAAGAGCGAAGGGTTATGGCGAAAGCTCCTATGCTTTCCGCCTTTTGAGCGAGAGCTTCGGTGTGGCCGATGTTTTTCTTTGGGACTTTTTTTGGGACTCTTGGATGATCGCAGAGCCTCTTTAAGGACTGGTGTACCATACCGAAGTAGATCTTCCGAGCGTGTTTGCCAGCTTGTATGCGGCCAGTGCTCGGCCAAGTCACGGGTTAGTTTCGCATTCCATTGTAGGCTTTGTGATGCGTGATCTACTGCGGTTATCTGGAAGTGAGAATGCTGTTCTGTCTTGTTGGCTCCGACGGTTTGGGATGTTTCGTACCATTCTTGGAGGACTTGTAGGGCACCGAGGGAGGCAGAGCCCAAGCCTGCACCCAAGTCGAGGATCTTCATCGGTCGATGGAGTGGAGGGTGCCAGCCCCGGTGATAAAGAAGCTCTTGCAAAGGCCACTGAATACGCACAAAGGTTTGTGGGAAATAAAATAAGCCATAGGCTAGCAACACCCGAGGATCGTGGTCGTAGGTGTCAAATACTTCGCTTCCTTCTCGAATAAAAAGATCGCTGAGCTGCTGAACCTCTGTTGTGAGTGCGTCCAAATCACGTATGGATGATATGGTTGGAATGTGTTCTACAACACGCTGTAGCCACCAATTCTCCAGCCATTCCGGATAGGCTGGATGTGTTCGAATTTCTTGGTTCATCGATCCTGCTTTGTTGTATCCCGAGGTGGTTTTTAGGAGAGCCAATCTTTCCCACACCGAGGTGGTTTTTAGGAGAGCCAATCTTTCCCACACATATGTATCATCTGCTCTAAAACATCAATATACGATATTGACATTGGGTAAGACAATACAGGACAATGGACCGACGATGACTGCATCTAACTCATTCATTGTAATACGTCTGTCTGTTGAAAACATGAATCTATCGTTTGAAAGTTTTTATTAAGAGCGGAGTAACGTGTAGACAACATGCTGAAATTTGATGCCTTCTTAGAAGGCCCGATGATGAGTGAGCCCTTCTTGAAATGTGAGTTGACGGAGAAGCTAAGAATTTATACTTTCTATGGTGGTTTTTATCTTGGGAAAACCTTGTCACAAATTTCAAGCTTGTGAGGATGATAGAGTATGAGTTCAAAATCCATCGAAAATCGTTTGGAGTTGCGCAAAGCACCGACCCAAGAGCGTTCTCGTCAAACATTTGATTGGATTTTAGAAGCTGCTTGTGAGATCTTTGAGAAAAGGAAGTATGACGAAGTTACCACAAATGAAATCGCCAAACGTGCCGGGGTTTCTGTTGGATCGATCTATCAGTATTTTCCAAACAAAGACTCCATTCTGTTGCAGATCTTAAAGCAGATCTCTGATACGATCTTTGTTGCATTGGAGGACACTTTGCAAGGATTTCGAAAAGAGCCACTTCCTTCCATTTCCTCCGTGGTCCAAGAAATGCTTCAGGTGATGCTTGTACATAACTTAGAACGGCCCAACTTGCATCGACTGTGTTGGGATGGACCTCAGTTTTCGAAAGACATCGAAGCGTTCAAACAAGAATACCGCAAACGCTTGTGTCTGCTGATTCAGGATTTTCTTTGTTTTCATCCGCAAGCTCAGGTTTCTGACCCTGCATTAAGTGCCTGGATTCTTGTTCACCTGATTACATCTCTTTTTCATGAATACATCACACAGTTTGGTTCCTTTACGGATGGTGCTTTTTTTCAAGAATTGTATCGTCTGATTATGGCCTATCTTTCCTCTACCAATGTATATCTCATCGCTTGACAAGGGCGAATTTATGTTTGTTTTTGACTCTCTTTTGATTCCGTTGTTTATGAGATTTTCTTATCCATCTATTGTGGTTCGATTCATATTTATGTTCACTTTTTACTCGTCTCTAAGGTGCTGTGAATACTTGCATTTTTCTGGTTGAGTCGATATGCAGATAGGAGATACGATTGTAATCGAAGGGGTTTGGTTTGACCTCTTTTTGACCAACTACAGTGACCCTTTTTTTTATGAGGAGAGAATCATGACAAAGATATCTGGAAAGGCACAACACCTTCCCATCACAAATGACAATTACAAAAAAGAAGACTTTAATGCTGTTCCAGGGAAGGTTGCGGAGGTTGTGAGTCACGAACCCACTCATATGCAAAAAGCCTGGGACAAGGCTGCGTCCGATGGTTTTATTTCGCGTTCTGACGCGCAAGATATTAATCGTGCGATGGGAGATTGGTCTATCTTTGGCCGTGAAGTTCGCGATGGGACAGATACGGTCGAAGCGAAGTTTATGGCGGCTCGTCTTGCGAATAGCAAGGTCAGCATGGATCCAGAAGTTCGCAAAGGCTTTGAAGCCGAACTCTCTGCTCGTCAGGCCCGTATGGAAAATGGCGAAGTCCTCTCAGGAACATTTCAGTATGGTGATAGTATTCACGAACTGACCGAAGGTGTTGTGGATATGCCTTTTGATGAGTTTATGGCAAAGATGCCAGCAGATCGGTGGGGTGTTAATCTTGCGTCGTACCGAGGTGGAGAGGTGAAGGTCACAGAAAGGGATGACCAGGGAAATGTCACGTTGCAACGTGAGAGAATGGTAACAGAGACCCCTCTTTCAAAGCTACTTCCAGGTGTTTTTGAGGCCAATGATATGACGAAGGTGGAGTCGATTCACCGCGATGAAAATAGTGTGACTGTGAAGTGGGAAGTTCTCGACTCTGATAACAAAACAACGCTCAAGGATATTGGTGAAATTCGATTTATCCGTATGGGAGATAAAACGAAAATCGAGTTTGAGTCGGAGCATCGAGTGGATACCTTTCCTGGCATGCTGGGTCTTCTCGAAAGGCACTCCATGGAGGGGCCTTACAACCAGATGACAGGGAAAGTCATGCGTGACTTTTTCTCCTCATGTATCGAGCAATACCAGGGGATTGCAAAAGGTGATATCCCTGTACAGTGAGTCTCATTTTATATGTTGTTTGATCTGTCGGAGTAAGCGATCGAGATGCTGGAGTGAGCTAGCGAGGGCTCTCTTGGCGTTCGCTTGATGGAACTGCCGGTATCGAACGGCGAGGCGACGAACGCGGTGGTGAGCCTGGGATAATTGAGACTTAAGGGCGTCGAGAAGATCGGACTCTTGCTGCTGTAAGAATTTGCGTACGGCGTGGATGTCTCTCTCCTGAGCCACGATCTCTTGTCGGATCTGGCGTCGGAGTGCTTTCTGAAACCTGGACAACAAACAGAGAGTTGGAGCAGGCTCGTGTGTTCGATGTCGAAGCAGAGCCTGACGTTTTTGGTGACGTTGGAGGATGTGTCGCATCAGTATCTTGAGAGCCGCAAGGCTATATTTGCGAGCCATTCTATCTCTTCGTGTCGAACGATAAAGTTGACGTAGTTTGTGTTGCAGTTGTGCTGACTTCTTATGAACCTTTTGAAGGTACAACAGGTGTGCTTTGGGGGCTGCTTGTGCGGTGTGTGC
>JALTMC010000837.1 GCA_027005175.1 Myxococcales bacterium | reverse complement strand
AGGAAAGAAGTAAGCAAATTTATCGGCAGAGAGAAAAAAATCAGTACGAGAGAAAGCAGAGAAAGCAGAGAAAGCAACAAGAAGAGAAAGTTTGCCCCCCGCGAAGAAGCACGATCTCCCCCGTAGCGGCGTACAGAAGTACACAACATCACCCGACATCACCCGGCATCACCCGGCATCACCCGGCATTCCTCGGTTCAAAATTAGAACCGATGTCGGATGGCCCAAAGGTCCGAGAAAACAGAAAAGAAGAGAGAGCGTTTGAGGAAGTCAACCCCCAGGCTACCTCCAGTTCCACGTTTGGCGCCAATCGTGCGCTTGACCAACATGACATGGCGATAGCGCCATTCTTGTATGCCTTCGTCAAAGTCAGTCATCAGCTCAAACAAGATGCCAAGTTCAGGATGAGAGTCATAAAGACGGACCAATCCATCCTGAATCTGTTCATTTGCAACAGATGACTCTGCCACAGGACGCTCCATTAACTCTGTTGGAATCGTAACATTATAATGTTCAAGAAATTGATAAAAGTGATGAGTTAATGATGGTTCGTTTAAACGTTTTTCAAGCCGCTGTCGAGCCATAGAACCCGCTTCAAAATACTCTACCATTTCGGCTCGTTTGTAACCCAGCAAGAATTCAAATTCACGAAACTGGTAGGACTGAAAACCAGAGGCTTTGTCCAAGCGATCTCGAAAGCTGGAAAACGAACGAGGTGTCATGGTCTCTAGGATATCGAGCTGCCCCACCAAAGTTTTAACAATGGTGCGTACTCTTTTAAACGTATGGATTGCCTCAAACAGCCGGTTCTCCGTAAAGTCAAGCTTTACCTTGTCGAGTTCATGGAGTAACTGTTTGAACCACAACTCATAGACCTGGTGAATCACAACAAACAACATCTCATCGTGCTCAGGAGGAGTGGAGCGTGGTTGCTGTAGACAAAGCAGATCTTCAATAGAAAGATAGCTAGCATAGGTTAACTCTGACATTCGAACCTCATTTGATTTGGAATTCACAGCTCGTCTTCTTTTTCGACTTCTATACATTGAAAGTAGTCCCAGATCAAGGCTCTAACACCAGAGACAAAAGCTTGAAAGCTTTTAGACTTGTTATATTCCACATTCAGGTATGGAGTAATGGTTCGGGCACCACTTACTTTCCGATAGTTTGGAACAAGTCTTCCAAGTTCTTGCTCTGGATTAGCTAGCCTATCAGGATCTCTAAATTTTCGACTCGCCTGTAACTTTGCAATACTACGCAAATGAAAAGCAGTCTCAACCGCAGAAAGATCCCCTAGAAACCAAGACTCTAACGAATGGCAAACAATACGAATCAACGTATCAGGTCTTCCTGCATTAGAGCATAAAGAGAGAAGGTGCTGCTTCAGAGAGATACAGTCTGCATTGTCCTGATCACGAAGTACTACAAAGCGAACTTCAACAGTAGGCATTTTTCCCCAAGCTCGAATTTTTCTTGGAATGGATTGCTCTAAGTCAGATTTACCTTCATGATGAATGATTTGAAAAGTGACACTATTGTCTTCAGGCAAAATGCAGGGAAGAAGGTGCTCCAATGTGACTTTCATTGACAACTCTTCCGAGAAAAAGACGAGATGAATCATACTGGATGGACTCCATCAAATAGTCCTTGTTTCCAAAGTCCACCCAAAGAATCACCTTCCTCAAGCAAGTGATGAATTAACGTTAGCTCTTCTGCTCTATGGATTTGAGTAAATCCTTCTTTTTTGACGAGCCAAAAAAGTTCCTTTAACTCCACGCTATTTAAAAAGTCGGGAGAATGTGTTGAGATGAAGACTTGCCCTCCAGTCACCGCATACCCACGAAACTCTTCCACCAGTTCATCAAGCAGACTTGGATATAACTGATTCTCTGGCTCCTCTATACACAATAACGGGTGTGGATTGGGATCATACAACAACACCAAGTATGCAAACATCTTGATTGTTCCATCTGAAACATACCTCGCAAGGAATGGGTCTTTAAAGGAGCCATCTTGAAACTTGAGAACAATTCTTCCATCTTCCGTCTCAATCGCTTCAACTCTTTGAATTCCAGGAACACGTTGGGACATTTTGTCTAAAATACTCTGAAACACATCTGGATAATTTTCCCAGATATATTGAGTAACTAAAGCAAGATTATCTCCTCTACTCGAAAGATGTTCTGCATGACCAGAGTCCTGACTCGGTCTTGCATCGCTAATGTGAAAGTCCGAAACATGCCATTGCTCAATGAGACGCCTGAATGCACTCACCATTCTGAAACGCTGGAATTGCCCTAACCCTTTGATGGCTAAGATGTCTGGAGAGTCCAGTTCTTGCTCATCTCTCTTCATTTCAGCATCAGGACTACCATAATCAGATTCATTTGTGATAGCAAGGCCACGCCCTTCACTGAAATCAAGAAAATGCCAGGGCTTACCTGTTTGTCCACGACGATACTTTAATAGTTCTTTTTCTACGATGGGAATACCATCCTTAAGCCCTATGGCCACAAAATATGTGACCAGTGGTCCTTTTCCTTCGCGAAACTTGATCTCGAATGTAATAGGGCCAGTTTCACCTCTGCTTATAACTTCCTTAAACCCACCTCTCCTCGCCAAAGCTTGACGCACATTATGTGTTAGAGAATCCCGCAAAAATCCAAAGACATCAAAAAGAGTACTTTTACCACTACCGTTCGCTCCAACAAAAACACACATCTTTGGAAGATGAACCAATCTTACATTTTGAAAGACCTTATAGTTTCGTATATGTATTGCTTCTATCTTCATTCAAAACGCTCCTAAAAACCACAAAGTTCGTGCACACGAACCAATGTCATACCATAGTAGAGTCTATGCACAATAAGCATGGATCAAAGATGACTTTCCTCATGTCACTATGCTTTGGTGATAGTGACTAGCGGGCCACTGGGCTCCTTCGTTCATTGAAAGAATATGACTCTGGCATGTTAGCATCATCATTCCTTATTTTGCATAGACCCTATTGTAGCTTGCAACGAGAGCCTGCTACACTTTTTTCATTTAGTTTGCTGTGGTTGGGAACTGAAATTTTCCGACGACGGGATAATGATCGGAGAGGTCCTTATTAAAGTTTCTCCAAGGACGCTTGGTGAGGAAAGCTTGCGTGGTGAGAGTAGACTTGGTGGGTTGAAGGTGTTTTTTGGAAACCAAAACATAATCAAGAAACTCAGGCTTACTTCCATGAGCAAGCTGATTAACCTTGGGCTGAAATGTCCAAGGAAGACCGAGAAAAGAATGGGGAGAGTTCACTTTCAAGGAGGATAACATATCCCTGTATTCCCCTGGAGAGTGAAGTTTATCGACATTGAGATCACCACCAATAAGAACAGGTTCATTGGATGGAATACTCTTGCTCTCCAAGAAGCGGTTCAATGCGAGAAACTGTTCTGTTCGCACTCCTTGAGAGGTCAGATTGGAATGAGCTTGTGTATGAGTTGCAAAGATGTGATAGGGCACGTTCTTTTTCTGAATCGCAGCATACACCACACCTTTCCGTGAGGCACAATCTGTGCGAACACAAGCTTTGTACAACATCGAATCTTGCGTGCGAATCGGCCACCGGCTGAGAAGCAAGACACCACCATTCGCAGTGATCCAAGATCCCCCCCCCAACTCTTTGGTGTGATAAGGGTACCAATGACGAAGTTTCTCAATCAGTCGAGAGCGGATTTGCTGGTCAAAGACTTCGAGTAGAACCAACACATCATACCCCCGCAAATAGGAGGGTATGACCTCAACACGAGTCCGTTGACCATCGGGAAAAAGAAGTGGAACACAGTACCGCATATAGACATTGTATACGAGAACTTGCAGTTCGTGAGGAATGGAAGAAGGAGAAGCTGCTGTGGGTTGGGTAACCACATACTCATGGTATTGTGAAAGTAGCTTGTTGCTTTTGGGAGGTTGGTTCACCGTCCCAAAGAGAAGGGTGTGACTCAACCAAAAGAGAAGAAGGAGCCCCATCGCTTTCAATGACGAGACTACAGGTCTTATGGGTGGCTCTTCATGCATCATCTGACCCCCCGGTTTTGACATGTAGAGAAAGCAACTTCAGCCACTTGGACACCCCAATCTAACATCCCAACAGGGAGCTGTCAAACCAATCCACTGAAAAGGAAAGGGGTTGACTCATGTCATCAAGTGACACACGTATGTGTTAAGAGGATGGAAGAAAAATGAGGAAAGAGAGAACCTTAAGCATAGGTGCTCCGTAATGCAAGGACCACACAGGACAGGAGCGTCCTATACCTTCAAGACTCATCACTCACGGAGAGACCACATCCATGTGGCAATCATTGCAAGCAGTATGGAGTATATTGGCCGGGCAGAGGCTGCGCTATGTCGCAGCAATCCTGGCCCTCGTGATAGCCTCCTGTTTTTTGTACCTTGTTCCCTTAATACCCCAAATCGCTCTGGATGGAGTGCTGTCACCAACACCCCAAAAAGCGTCAGCTTTTGTTCAGCAGTCCGTCACCTGGCTGGGAGGGCGGCGCTGGCTGTCACAAAACCTATGGTGGCTCGCCCTGTTGGTTGTATTGCTGAGCCTTTTGGCAGGTATATTCACCTACTTTCGGGGGCAATTCTCAGCCCAAGCGAGCGAGTCCATCGTTCGTCGAATGCGCGATCGAGTCTACGATCACCTACAACACCTGCCAAGCCACTACTTTGATAAGATCGAAACAGGAGACTTAATCCAGCGTTGTACCTCCGACGTGGAGACGCTGCACCTGTTTCTATCAACTCAGATCGTGGAGATCGGTCGCGCTGTCATTATGCTTCTTGTGCCCATCCCTCTGATGCTCATGATTCACCCTGGCATGACCATCGTGTCACTGGTTCTACTTCCCTTTATTGTTTTATTTTCACTACTCTATTTTCTCAAAGTGCGTGCAGTCTTCAAAGAAACGGATGAAGCCGAAGCCAGTATGACAGCAACACTGCAAGAAAACCTCGCAGGCATTCGAGTGGTACGCGCCTTTGCACGTCAATCCTTTGAACAAGAAAAATTTGGCAAAAAGAACGAAAATCATCGCAACATACATTACCAACTGTATGTCCTCCTCGCCAAATTCTGGGCAACCTCCGACCTTTTGTGTTTCACACAAACAGGCCTCGTTCTTGGATTTGGAATCTATTGGATCACACAGGGAACCCTGCAAGTCGGTGCCTTCTTCTTTTTCCTTACCACCGTCAACATGTTCATCTGGCCTGTACGTATGATGGGACGAATTCTCACAGAATTGGGGAAAGCAACGGTGGCTCTCGAACGTCTGTATGAGATATTGATGGAGCCCACCGAAGATGGGATGTCTGCTCTCGAACAAAAGGCTGCGCCCGCTGTTGCTGAACATTGTCCAGTTTTGCAAGGTGATATTGTATTTGAGAATGTCAGCTTTGGCTATGGGAACGAACCTGTGCTACACGACATCTCTTTCCATATCAAAGCAGGCCAAACTCTCGCACTGGTGGGGCCTTCGGGCTCAGGGAAATCAACATTAATTCAGTTAATTCTACGACTGTACAACTATGAGACTGGCTCTATTCGCATCGATGGCCACGAGCTAACCAAGATCTCACGCAAATGGATCCGCTCGCAAACAGCAGTCGTTATGCAAGAACCATTTCTGTTCTCCAAAACCTTGTATGACAATATCAAGCTCGGCACACCCAAAGCAACCAAGCATGAAGTATACGAAGCTGCGGACTCTGCCAATATTCACCAAGCGATCACAGACTTTGATGAGGGCTATGAAACCAAGATAGGAGAACGTGGTGTGACCTTGTCAGGTGGTCAACGCCAACGCACAGCATTGGCCCGGGCTTTACTGCAAGATCCTGCAATATTAGTGATGGATGACGCGATGAGCGCTGTCGATATGGAAACAGAAGCCAACATACTCGAAGCCCTACAAAATCGGCAAAAGCACCACACCACGATAGTGATCGCTCATAGACTCTCGACCTTAATGCATGCAGACCAGATCTTGGTCATGGATCAAGGTAAAATTGTCCAAGCAGGCCACCATGAAAGCCTCCTTCAGAAAGAAGGAACCTACCGAAGACTCTGGAACCTACAACACGCCGTCGAAGCTTTGGAAGAAAAAGCTGCTTAACAAAACAACCCATCGAAGCTTTGAAAAAAAAGCTGCTTAACAAAACAACCCATCGAAGCTTTGGAAGAAAAAGCTGCTTAACAAAACAACCCATCGAAGCTTTGGAAGAAAAAGCTGCTTAACAAAACAACCCATCGAAGCTTTGGAAGAAAAAGCTGCTTAACAAAACAACCTGTCGAAGCTTTGGAAGAAAAAGCTGCTTAAGAAGGAAATCGAATGTCCTCTGAACATGTATGGGAAGAAGATTACAAAGGAAAGTTTGATCCGCAGATATGGCGTCGGATCTTACGACTGGCCAGGCCTTATCGCAAGCAGCTCTATGGGCTGGGAGCGTCGGGGTTATTGCTAGCGATCATCGACACACTGATACCGATCCTTACCAGTCGCTTAATCGATGTGGCTTCGAAAGAGGGATTGACCACCTCTTTGTACACCTACGGTGGGCTGTATGCCTTGTTTCTCACCACGATAGCGTTGTGTGTATGGGTATTCATTATGCTGGCAGGTCAGACCGCAACAGGTGTGGCCTTTGATATCCGACAATCTGGATTTCAACGTCTTCAGGAGCTATCCTTTTCCTACTATGACACACGCTCCACAGGTTGGCTTGTCAGCCGGTTAACCTCAGACTGCTCAAAGATATCGTCATTAATCCCGTGGTTTTTACTGGACCTTGTCTGGGGCCTCTGCTTGGTTACTGGAATTGTGATTGCGATGCTATGGCTTCAATGGCAGTTGGCTCTTGTCGTTTTAACCATCATCCCAATGCTCTTTGCGACGAGTGTATACTTTCAATACAAACTCCTCGACAGTGCCCGCTCTATTCGCAAAACAAACTCCCAGATCACCGCCAATTTTAACGAGTCAGTGATGGGTATGCGTACCACCAAAGCCCTTGTGAGAGAGACAGAAAACTTAAAAGAGTTTCAGGTCCTCTCAGCAGATATATTCCAGTCCTCCATGAAGAATGCATTGCAGTCTGCTGTGTACCTTCCATTAATTACGACGATTGGAAGTGTGGGTGTTGGTCTGGCATTGTGGTTTGGAGGAAGCCATGTACTTTTGGGTCGAACAGGAGACCTCACCTTGGGCCAGCTTATCGCGTTTATGCAGTATGCGACACTGTTGTATATGCCCATTCAAGAAATGGCTCGACGCTTTACGGAGCTACAGAGCGCTCAGGCTGCGGCAGAGAGAGTTCAGGACCTTTTGGATACAGAGCCAGCCATTCAAGACTCTGAGGAAGTCCAATCCGCCATCGCAAAAGCAACCCAAGCCCAAAAAGAGGGCTTAGCCGACGATGGAAAGCCCCACAGCATCCAAAATATCACATTCAATAATATTTCCTTTTCGTACAAGGCCAATGAGCCCGTGCTGCAAAACTTCCAGCTAGAGGTGAATGTGGGACAAACCATAGCGTTGGTTGGCGCAACGGGCAGTGGAAAAAGTACCATCGTCAATGTACTCGCCCGATTTTATGAGCCTACATCCGGCACGATATTGATCAATGGAGAAGACTATCGTAAGCGAAGCTTGCACTGGTTACAATCCCAGTTGGGTGTCATGCTTCAAACTCCGCACCTCTTTCGTGGAAGCGTGCGAGAAAATATCCGCTATGGTCGTCTTGATGCGACAGATCAGGAGATAGAAGAAGCAGCCCGAATGGTAAACGCTCATGACTTTATTCACCAACTCGAAGAAGGCTATCAAACCGATGTTGGTGAGGCTGGGGGCAATCTGTCCACAGGACAACGCCAGTTGATTGCGCTGGCACGAGCCGTTGTTGCCGACCCTCAAATCGTCATTATGGACGAGGCCACCTCATCCATTGACACAGAAACAGAAAAATTAATTCAAAAAGCTGTGGAGACCGTCTTGTCGGGTAGGATTTCCTTTGTCATTGCACACCGCCTCTCCACAGTGCGCTCTGCTGACAAGATCCTTGTGATCGACAGAGGTCAGATTCTTGAGCAAGGCACTCACCAACAACTGATGAACCAAAGAGGTAAGTACTACAGCCTCTACACCAAACAATTCATCCAACATTCTCAAACCCACCTTTTAACAGCCTCTCCCTCTCTCTAAAAGTCATACATCGCTCAGAAACAAAGCCCCCTCCTTCCAGGCCACTACTTGACTTATTCTCTCATTCGGCCCACAAAGCAAACGTTTTTAGAATAACGTATCTTGCCCCACAGGGTTATCCATTGCAAACACAAATACTATCGCAGCGTTCGATATTTTCAAGACTATTCTCGTTGGCGTGGCCTATCATTGGACTCAATGTATTGGCTGTGCTGTCCTTGGCCATCGACACCGCCATGTCGGGGCGTCTTGAAAACAAAGAAGTCGCATTATCAGGACTTAGTTTCGCCACACAGGTCATCTTTCTTCTCATGGTTGCCATGATCGGATTAACGGTAGGTACTGTGGCAATGATCGCCCGCTCCTACGGAGCAGGTGATATCAAGCGTGTGAACCACGTCCTCAAACAATCTGTCATGCTCACCATCATACTTGGTGTTATTGTAGCCATTGTTGGAAATATATTCGCACGCCCAATTCTAGCCTTGCTTGGAGCCTCTGTAGACGCCCAGGATCATGGCCTCCAGTATCTCAGACCTCTACTCACAGCGACAGTCTTTAACTATCTGTTTATCTTACTCGCAGGCATATACCGCAGTGTTGGAAACACGCGTACTCCCTTTCAAGTGTCTCTTGTAACCAACTGTGTGAATGTATTCCTAAACTATGGTCTAATCCTCGGGAAGATGGGGATGCCAGCTTGGGGCCTACAGGGTGCTGCCATAGGCACACTCACCTCCCAACTCATAGGGACGTTATTCCTGGTGTGGCTTCTACGCAAAGGCATTCTTCCTAAAATAACCATGACCCTTCGACCAGAGCCCATTGACAGAAAGATGGCGCGCACACTTATTCGAGTGGGAACACCAGCAGCGCTCGATATGATCATCCTCAATGCGGCCTTTCTCTCCATTATCGGAATGCTGGCCAGCCTCAATGAAGTCGCAGTTGCGGCTCATGGCATCGGACTGCGTATCCAAGCCCTAGCCTTTGTCCCAGGAATGAGTGTGTCTCAAGCCACAGGTGCCCTTGTGGGCCAGGCTCTTGGCGCAAACAACGCCAAAGAAGCTCGACAGGTCGTTCAAGCCTCACTGGTGCTCTGCTTTGGTATCATGTCATCTCTTGCTTTGCTGTTAATCCTAGCAGCACAACCGATTGTCGCTCTGTTTGATATCAAAGCGGGGACTCCCCTCTCCAACCTCTCTGTGATGTGGATCCAACTGCTTGGTTACGGAATGCCGCTCATAGGCATAAGCATCGCTTATATCGGGATGCTACGCGGAGCAGGGCGAACCGATACAAGCCTAAAAATAAACTTTGGGGCAACAGTCTTATTTCAGATTCCCCTCAGCTATATCCTCGGATTCACCTTTGGCTTGGGTGTCTTTGGTGTCTGGGTGGCCTTCCCCATTGCTTATGTGATCCGCTGCATCTGGGGCTACCTTGTCTACAAACAAGGCAGTTGGGCCAAAGAAGGTGCCCAAGTTTAATCCAGCAAACCAATCCACCACGCTTGAAAAATACGTGTCTATCAACGCCATCCTCCCGCGAAATCCGCTTAATTCAACCTACGGCCTCCCCCCTACAAGGCTGCTTACGCAGCCGCGCTTCGCTCTCGCTGTGACCCTTGACGCGACTCGGAGCATCCAAGTTGCGAGACGACGGAAAGCCCAAGCAGAGACAAGGAAGAGACTGAAACCGCCCCCTCTTATTTACACTTGCCTATGTATTTGACGGAAACACCGTAAGAAGCGGCACTACAGGCGTTTCCATAGGTTTTGTTGTTGCAGCCACATACTGGGG
>JALTMC010000836.1 GCA_027005175.1 Myxococcales bacterium | reverse complement strand
GTTCGTAGAGGTTTCGCTTTCTTATGACCAACATTCCAACGTTTTGCTTTACTTCCTTGCTCCATCCCACTACAAATCAAGTCTGTCGTGGTTGTGCTCCCATCTTTCATTTGGGGTCCAAACATGCTAAAATGCGCCGATTGTGCGGTCATCGTAGTCGTTTTCATTTAAGGAAGGAAGTTTGTGCCAAACCAAGTTGGACAACTGACATCAAAACAGTGGGATACTTTGTTGAAGCCGATCTCGGGCCTGACAACAAAGCAGCGATACCAGTTGAAGAAAGCCTGGGCTTTGCGCTGGAGTTGTTTGCAAGAGCAGCAACAACCCATGGCCAATGCAGAACAACGTTTCGAGCATGGCCTCGACTTATTTCGGCTATTGTTGCGTATGCACGTTGATATCGATGCCGTGGTGGCTGGACTGTTGGTGGAGCCCGTCAAGCAGGAGTTGCTTTTACTGGAAGAGGTGACCGAAAAAGCTGGAGAAGAGGTAGCCACATTGTGCAAACAAATCACCTCGCTTCCAGAGTTTGAAATCAATGAGGACAGTGCACAGAAAGAACAACGCCCTCGACGTCGGAGTCAGATTATCAAAGCCCAAGCAGAGATATTTCGACGTATGCTGCTGGCGATGTCTCAGGATCTTCGAGTCGTTCTTGTACTGCTTGTCGTGCGATTGCACCAGATGCGCGTGCTTGCCTATATACCAGTATCACAACATTTACAGATCGCCCGGGAGTGTCGGGAGATTTATGTTCCATTGGCCAACCGTCTCGGTATTTCGTGGGTAAAGCATGAGCTGGAAGACGCCACCTTTCGCTACCTGTTTCCTCACGACTTTTATGGATTGGTCTCTCTTGTCAATGCAACCCAGATTCAACGTAAGGAGTATATCGAAGAGGTCCAGGTCTTGTTGCGCGACCTATTGACAGAGCATGATATCCCAGGGCAAGTGATGGGGCGCCCCAAGCACCTCAACAGCATCTTTCGCAAGATGATTCACAGGCGGATATCCTATGAAGAACTCTATGATATCATTGCATTTCGAATCATTTGCCAAACCAAGGGACAATGCTATCAGATCCTGGGTCTTATTCACGACACCTGGAAGCCGATTCCCGGTCGGTTTAAGGACTATATCGCGCTACCCAAGTCAAATATGTATCAATCACTGCACACTACGGTGGTGGGTCCACATAAAAAGCGAATGGAGGTACAGATTCGAACGCAGGAGATGCACCTTATCGCTGAAGATGGTATCGCAGCACACTGGCTTTACAAAGAGAGTGGTGGTAGCTCTGGTGCCCAAGCAGCCGGTAATGTGC
The DNA here is from genome assembly GCA_027005175.1 of Myxococcales bacterium. Taxonomy (GTDB): domain Bacteria; phylum Myxococcota_C; class UBA6777; order UBA6777; family UBA6777; genus M3003. The sequence goes on along the minus strand of JALTMC010000836.1, from coordinate 33,000 downwards.
AGTGGTTGCGCAGTTTGCTGCAACTGCAAGATGAAAAAGCTGACGAAGATGCCTTCGTCGCGAACGTTCGAGATCACCTGTTTGAATCGAAGGTGTTTGTCTTTACACCGAGAGGCGATATCCGTGAGCTTCGCCGTGGCTCAACTCCTCTCGATTTTGCCTTTGCGATCCATACAGAAGTGGGACTCCAATGCACAGGTGCCAAAGTCAATAACAAGATGGTTTCTCTGCGTTATGAATTACACAATGGCGATATCTGTGAGATCTTAACATCACCTTCAGCTTGTCCCAATTCAGGTTGGCTGGATCTAGCCCAGAGTGCTCGAGCTAAGAACAAGATCAGAGCGTTTCTGCGTACCGAGCAGCGTGAGCAGGCGATCCAAGATGGTCGGGAACGTCTTGAACGTACGTTGCCAGCAGGACAGCGGAATGTATCGCGGCTACGCAAGAATGGCGACCTGGATAAAGTAAGTGAGAGGCTGGGCCTGACAACCGTAGAGGAGCTTCTGGCACAAATCGGCTATGGCAAGGTGAGCGCAGAGAATGTAGTGCGGATTCTCTTTCCTCGTGAGCAAAAATCATCCCCCTCCCCCACCCCAAAAAAATCGCGACGTTCTTCCATCAGACCCTCCAGCGGCGGGGTGTTGGTGGAAGGGCTTGATGACATTATGATACGGATGGCTCGCTGCTGTCATCCCATTCCCGGTGATCCTATTGTGGGATTTATCTCTCGTGGACGGGGTGTTATTGTTCATCGAAAGGATTGCTCCCGCTTACGCAAAGCCGAAATACAGCGTCAGATCGATGTACGATGGACGGAAGATGATGTCAATTTGCATAGCGTGAACCTCCGTATCATCACCGAAAATCGCCCAACACTGCTCTCTCAGATCTCTCAAGTCTTCGACAATCTCAATATTCAGATATCACGAGCCAACTATCGCTCCGTTGGTGATGAATCGAGCAATCTCTTTCGCTGTCATATTTCCAATGTACAACAACTTCAACAACTCATTCGACAGATTTCCGATATTCGCGGCGTCATTGCAATCAAAAGATTACGCAATTAATCATGGTGTCATTGTGATCGAAAGATGACACCATCAATCGTGGTGTCGTCGCAATCGAAAGATTACGCAATTCATTGTGGTGTCGTCGCAATCGAAAGATTACGCAATGAATCGAGGGGATTGGTCTTCTTCACTTGCCAAAGACGAAAAGCGGACATTACGCAATGAATTGAGGGGACTGGTTTTCTTAACTTGCCAAAGAAAAAAGCAGGCATGACACAGTGAATCAAGGGAATTGGTTTTCTTAACTTGCCAAAGACAAAGAACTGACTACTTTTCATGTGGAGCTTTTTGTGGCAATGAAACAATCACAGAGGAATCATAGATTCTTCCTACAAGTTCTACTTGCGATCGTACTACCATTGAAAGGAGAAAAGCATGGCTTCGGATAAGGTTTCCCACGTGACAGACGCTAGTTTTCAGGCTGACGTTCTAGATTCGGATATTCCCGTACTTCTCGACCTGTGGGCCGAGTGGTGTGGACCTTGCAAGGCGATTGGCCCTCTCTTGGCGGAGCTGGCTGAAGAGTTTGACGGTAAAGTAAAGATCGTCAAAATGGATGTTGATGAAAATACAAAGGTCCCTGCCCAGCTCGGTGTTCGTGGCATCCCTACTCTTGTGATGTTCAAGGGTGGTGAGGAAGTCAAACGTCAGGTCGGTGCTGGACCCAAGCAGTTGTTTGCCAAGATGATTCAGGACACCATCTAAGGTGTTCAGATGTGATCTTGGGTGTCACTTGCAGCCTCATTCTTATGAGGCTTTTGCATTTAAACTATCGGGAGTCAGGAAGAAGATATGAGTGGGTTGTCACGGAACATACTGTTAACGATAGAGTTTGATGGAACAAACTTTGTGGGTTGGCAGATCCAAAAAGAACAGCGTTCTGTCCAACAAGATCTCCGCGACACATTGCGACAGTTCTTACAGGACCCAGAACTCCGCATTACAGGGAGCGGTCGAACCGACGCAGGGGTTCATGCTCTCGGTATGGGTGTCAGCTTCAAAACAACCCATACAATCCCATTGCGGGGTTTGGTTCTGGGCTTGAATTCGCAACTTCCCCTCGATATCGTTGCGTTGGACGCCCGCGAAGTCCCCGATGATTTTTGTGCTCGTCATTGGGCACGGGGCAAACGATATCGTTATAAGGTTTGGAATAGCCCTCTACCCTCTGCCTTGCAACGAAAGAGAGCCTGGCATATTCACAGCCCTCTCGATCTGAGAGCGATGTACGAGGGCTCTCGTGCTCTCCTTGGACGGCACGACTTCTCGGCCTTTCGCGCCGCAGGATGTTCCGCAACCCACCCCTTCCGAGATATCTATGAGATATCCATCTCACGACAAGCCTCTGAGGTGTTTTTGGAATTTGAAGGTTCTGCCTTTCTCCGCTATATGGTTCGCAACCTCGCGGGCTCTCTTCTCGAAGTGGGGAAAGGAACCAAACCACCCGAATGGATCGCTGAATTGCTCGCCAGCAAAGACCGCAGCCTCGGTGCACCCACTGCCCCCGCCACTGGGCTCTACCTCGTCGGTGTCAACTACAATCTACCACCGAAAAGCGAACAAACAACCACCTAACCAACCACCAAGACAGTGAGAGTCGCACCCACTCAAACATCGAGTTGACAGGGCAATCCAGTCAATGACGTTGATAAGTAAACCCTCCCCCCTTGTCGCACCCACTCAAACATCAAGTAGATAGAGCAATAGCCCTGCCTCTAAAAATCCATCAATCACACAAAGATTTTGATTTTATTGAACTTCTAGAAGTGGACCGCACCTAAAAAGGGATATCTTCGTCATCGGGGGGAGAAGGCATCGGTGAATTGTAGTTGGAGCTGCTACCGCTTCCACCACCGCTATTGTAGTTGGAGCGAGATTGATTTTGATAGGGTGGGTTATTGGAAGCATAACCCGAATCATTGTTGCTACTCCTACCATAGTCGTTGCTGTAGTCGTTGCTGCTTCCTCGGCTGTCGAGGAAGTGAACCGTAGAGGCGATAATATCGGTGTATCGGATGGTTTGACCATCACGCTCGGTGTTGCGGTAGCTGAGGCGACCCTCGATATAGACTTTGCGTCCTTTGTCGAGGTGGCGGGCACAAATTTCACCCAGTTTTCCCCACGCTGCAACACGATGCCATTGGGTTCGCTCCTGGCGTTGGCCATTGCTATCAGTCCAGCCTTCGTTTGTGGCAACACTGAAGTTTGCGACGGTACGACCATTAAAGTCTCGTTGTTCTGGCTTGTTTCCCAAGTTACCCACCAGAATGACTTTGTTAACACTGTTGCGATCATTCATTTTTTCTTTACCTCTGTCTGGTGTGGACAAATGTTACGATGATGAAGACTCATGACACCATGAGCCGTTCCTTGTTTTGAGGGTAGATCCATCGTCTGTCAAGGTGTGACAGATGAGTCTGGACGTACCACCAAAAACAAATTGAGGAAACGCGGTTCGGGGGTCTGGTCTAGAGGAAGATAGGAAGCTTCCTCCACCAAGGTCTCCCAAACATTGCGTAAAAACACCTGAAGATGTTGTGTTTCGGATGCCAATGTGCCAGGCCGTTGCAACAAAAGCTCTTCGACCTTGGTTTGGAAGCCTGGAGCGAGGCGATGAGGAAGCTCCTCTTGGGGTTCAAAGATCAATCCTAGAAACTTCTGAATCTCTTGAGCAGTGATCGGTCTCAGAACAAACTCTTCAGACAGTACAAAGTGAGCCAGAGCTGTGAGGAAGAGGTGTGAGTGATGAAGATCCTCCAGATGAGTTGGGGAGATCAAGGCATCTGACAGTGCCCATTGAACGAGCTGCTCGTGGGAGAAGTTAAAGTCTCGAAAGAAGAGATCAGACAACATACTAGCTGTTGCAAGGGCAGCCTCTGCACGTTGTATATCTTGTAAGCGACGAAAGGGGCGCATTCCACGTCCTGGTGGATCATCCAATGCAGAGACATAGCGAGGCTTCATCTGACGTAGCTCTTGTACCAGCTCAACATAAGGCGAACCCAAGAGAGAGAGGGGAGCTTCTTTTAAGAGAGTCAGTCGTTCGTCTCGAACAAGCGCGTTGGCCTTACGACGTAAGCGAGCCAGAGCAGAGAAACCGTTGCGAAAGGCCCATTCGACATGATGCTTTGCCAGGATCTCGGAAGCAGCCTTTGGATCATCACCTGCAAGGGTCTCCAGACCGAGGTCAAGAGTACGTAAGACCGTGCGTAAGCTACGCTCCGCAGCCTTGCGCTGGCTCAAATCGATCTGATCAGCAGACAATACTTTGTTGTTGAGGAAGAGCAATTCAGCCAACACACGTTCCCGAGTTTGTGGGTCCACGATTTGTTGCATCGCTTGGTGAAACAAGCCTGTTCCTCGCGGGGGAACAAGAATGGGAAGTAGTGGAGACAGCTCCTGTGGCTCGGTCGGAGGTAGAGGAGCGGTCTTGGGACGGAGCGGCTGATAAATACCGATAGCATCGAAGTAGTCCACGAATCCAAGCTCTTCAGCGCGTCCTTTCCGAATCTGATACGCACGCTCTTCCAGATCGCTGTCCAGACCATGGCGCATGGCTTCAAACAGAGGGTGAATGAACTCATAGCCATATTCCAAAAACAGCTTAACAGCCGCCTGAACCATGGGAGTTTGTGGATCATCGGGAGGAAAGGGGATCTCAATAATATAGTTTCGATCAGGTGTCATGATCAAATCACCCACCGTATCAATGACGGGCTCCACTTCATCTTCGATATGGATATGTATCTTGAGAAGGGAACGAAAATAAAGGACCAGCAGGTCTGAATCTAGTGCTGTCAGGACTTTTTCTGCCGCAGGGATTTCACCCGCTTCGAGAAACTTGAGCCATGAGTTGAGCTTCTCATGCTGCATCCGATCTTTTTTCCACAGATCGAGATCCAAACAGTAGCTAACTAACTCTTTGGTTGCGAGTTCCAGTAGCTCCGCACTATCCGTCATTCCGATCTCTTTGATCGTATACAGAAACTCTTGGGGCGGCATACTGTTCACCAACTGACGAGGATTGTCTGCATTGAGAATCGTCTGCAGCTTCTGGGAGCCCCGCATTCCCGCCAAACGTGTACGAAGCTGATACAGCTCTTCCGGTGTCATGCGGATCTGTGTCAGCTCTGTTATTTCTGTTGTTTGCTCTTCCTGGGGAAAGAGAGTCTCTGCTGATTGTTCAGCCATGCGTCACAAACCTCCATCTGGGTAGGGTTTGGGTTGTCCGTTTCATGTCGATCGTAGAGTTGATCTCAAAGTGTCTTTTTCGACTATTTCTGGGGTCGAAGAGCGGAGCACATACTCGTCGGCAACTTCGACCTACATCAATTCAGTACCTTTTTCGACTATTTCCGGGGTCGAAGAGCGGGCTGGCCTGCTCTCGCAGGACGTGTTGTAGGATGCGCTGTAGCTTTTGCGGCAGGGCGTGAAGCAGCAACAGTAGGATGTGACGTCGCTCTGGTTGTCGGATGTGACGTCGCCCTGGTTGTCGGATGTGACGTCACCTTGGGCACTTTTTTACTGCGGTACAAGATGGGTCCTTTAATGGTCAAGGATACAGAAAAAGGATGCTTCTTGGCTTTGCGTTCCCAGACCTCGATGTGTGAGATCAAAAATGGGTTCATCTGTGCTGTGGTAGCCTTCGTTCCCAACAGTTTAAAGTCGCGGTACAAGAAGCGAACAGGCTTCCACTTCGCTCCTGTCTTGGACAGATCAAAGGGATAGTGATAAACGAGCCCTTCCCGGTATCGACTTCGCACAGGCAGACGCAACTCCAAGGAGACCTTATGGTTGCAGCGAAACCAAAAGGTGAACCCATAGGACTTTTTGGTGGTCTTTCGCTGGGGTGGTGTTCTTTGCCCTGGAAAAGCCGGTGCCGCTGGGCGCCGAGAGCGACGAAAGCCAAGACCAAACAGGCTCGGTGTCGAGAGAGGAGGAGCAACATAGGGTGTTGTGAAGAGATGTTGTGACTCCCCCTTGAGTCTCGAAATCATTGTAATCCAATACATCTGTGGATAAGAACGAGCCAACATCTGTGTATTGGATTGCAGCTTCCAACCAGACGGTAGATGGTAAGCTCTCGATCCTTGATTCTGACGAAAAGGCTCTTCACAGCTTGTTGTGAGAAGCATTGTGCCCAGGAAAAGAGCCCACCCGAGTATCCATATGCCCTTTGAATATACCGGTATATCTTTCTGTGACAACTGGTGTTCTTTCTGCATCATCAGGAAAAAACCTCTTATGTTGTGGTCATGGGAACCTCCTCCCGATCGCGAACCTGGCAGAATCTACAGGACGAAGTCCGGATGGGGTCGGGGTCGCTGACAGCTTTTCTCGCTGTCTGAGAAGTCACACAACACCATTGTTTGTTCTTTGAATATCCGTGGGGCTGAACCCCCACTCTGAGGATCTCGGAACTACCCCTTCGGGACACTCAAAACACTTTGCCCTTCAGGGAAAACGAAAGGATTGAGCCGACTTCAGTCGGGTTTTTCTTCCTCAGAATGGGGGTTCTAGCCCCATTCTGAATCTGTGTCAATCCATGGTTCGAACCAAGCTTGCAGTACATTTGTCATCTCAACATTGTCTTTCTCTGGATCGAGAAGGCCCTACATACTGGAATGTAAGACAGGAGAAGCTTTTGGCGGTCCAGGTAGAGAGTACAGATAAGAGGGGAGATTAAAGGGCAGAAAAGCAGGGACAGCAAGGGGAGAGTGGTAAAGCCAATCGATAGGTGTTGTGGCCTTGGCCTCTATTGTCGTCACTCTTTGCTTGCATTGTTGACGATACAGGATCTGCGAGGCTTGTGACAGAGTAGGGACATACTTGACAGGAAACTTGGGTTGCTTTCCTTGCTCCCACAACGATTGGTAGCGCAAAAGTTTTTTGCGACGAAACCAGATATGACGCCACATCTTTGGAAACCGATATCGTTTTGCAAAGTGATGAAGAGGTTTGCCTTTGACACCCAATGTCTGGTTAACCAAGCCGAGATTGCGACCTTGAAAATCAAACCAAACGCCGTACAAACAGACTACCTTGTTCAGATGGTGTTCGAGATTAAGGTGAACACGGCCCCAAAGTTTGTACACAAAGAGTCTGTCTGTTTTATGTCTGGGGATGACCGTTGCGATGTATATGGGCATTCGTCCATCTATTTTGACAGGCCGTACACCGCGATAGACACGCTTGACCCGACGCACCAGTGTAGGATCGACCCAGCCTCCTTTGTTGCTGCTTTGAAAAAAAACTCCACCCACAGCCAGATAGCGAACCTGATCACGGATGGCATGGGTGATACGGGCGATCCAACCTGAATGACTTGTCTTTGGAACGTATCGCAAGCGCACACCCGAAGGAGCCATCCACCATAAGACCAGTTTCTTTTTTTCGATCTTGGGTTCAACCAACCGTATTTGTCCGTGATTGAAGTGACGATTGTATGGTTGTCGAGAGTTTCGATGAGCTTCGGCAGAGGAGTGACCCAGACTCCACAAAAGAACGAACAAAAAGACATGAAAGCAAGGCTTCACGCTTCGTAAAAGCGGAAGAGAGAAGGTCGGAAAAGCATTCATCGAACAACCTCAAGAAAGTGGGAGGACACCACACAATATACACAGAAAAGGTAGGGAATAGCAAACCTTAAGGCAAGAGGGAGGGTTGGATATCTCGAAGTTGTCGAAACTTCGTGCTCTACCCTGAAAGAGAAGAGTCTCTGCTGAGACAACGCCACAGGTTGAATATCGACTCGAAGTCGCCGGTGCTTGCGTCCAACTCTGCTGATGGGCTAACTCTCTAAAGTGCTTTTAACACACGTCGTGTGATGGAAGAGATTGGAAGCTCATCGAGTGTTTTGAGTGAGATCCAGCGAAAGGAGTGGCGTGGTAAGTTGAGTCGTCCACGTAGTTGTGTACCGTGATAAAGTTGGATATGGAGTTGACGGTGGCTCAAAGTATGTTGGTAAGGGGTGACGGTCTCGCTGAGTTGAAGCTGGAGTCCCCACTCTTCTAATTGTTCCAACAATAGCGTTGGCTCGTCAGGTCCGGGGTGAGAGAGGTATAGACCAGGAAGCTCCCAAAGCCCCGCAAATAAGCCATCTTCCGGACGCTGTATGAACAGAACTCTGCCCGAACGACGCAACAAGGCCCATTGTACGGTGATATCTTGTACCTTGGTTTTGCGTTTGGGTACGGGATACAGATCGACTTGACCTGTCTCTAAGGAAGAACAGTGCTCTCGTATGGGGCAGAGCAAGCAGGTTGGGCTCTTGGGAGTACAGATCAGGGCTCCAAGCTCCATCAGTCCCTGAGTCAGCTCTCCGGGTCTCTCCCCTTTTGCCAACACATTGGCCATAGCTTCTACGATCTTGTGTAGGGCCGTAGAGTTGATCGGATATTTCAGACAACAAAGTCGGGCAAAGATACGAAAAACATTGCCATCGACGGCAGGAAAAGGCAGATCAAAAGCGATACTGGCAATCGCACCTGCTGTGTACCGACCGATGCCTTTAATGGAGAGTAAGGCTTTGTGGTCTGCAGGCAGTTGGCCCTCAAATCGCTCTACGATATCCTGGGCTGCTGCGTGAAGATGACGGGCCCGCCGGTAATAACCGAGTCCAGACCACAACGCCAGGACATCATCAAGAGCTGCCTCTGCCAAGGATTCCACCGTGGGAAATCTTTCAAGAAAACGTTTGTAATAAGGTATGACTGTTGTCACACGAGTTTGTTGCAACATGATTTCCGAGAGCCAGATCGCATAGGGATCCTTTGTTTGACGCCAGGGCAGATCCCGCTGATGGTGTTGAAACCATTCGAGCAACGCATGTCGAATCTCTTCATAAGCGAGATCCGGTATGGGTAGGGTGCTTACTTTTTTTCCAGAGGTCACTGAAGTATTACGTGGCTTGACCATCTTATTCCTAGGGTGGGAGTTGTCCATTAAGACTGATCGATCGATGTAACTTGAAGGTCTGCTTGTAACTGAAGTCGCTCCGCAAGTCGAGTCTGAGCGAGCTGCTCAAGAGAGTGACGAAGATAGGGAAAGTGCTGCATATAGAAGTTCAAGACTGCGAGAGGGATGCCAAGAAGCACAGTGTTGGTTTGGGTAACATAGGTTGCATCAGCCGGCTGTTGAGAAAGAATTTGAGTTTCACCAAATGTTTCTCCCATGTTGTAGGTCAGCTTACTGAATGCTGAGCTTTGCTCGGCTAGCTTTGTTTTTTGGGTGATGCTACCTGAGGCAATCAAGTACAGAGAGTCGAGCTTTTGGTTCATGTTGACCACAACTTGTTTGGGGCCGAACGAATGAAGCTCTCCTTTCTGAATCAATTCATACCGACTATCGGGTGGAAGAGATGCAAAGAAAGGAGAATAGCGCAGCAAGAGTTGAAGAGTTTCTTCGTGATACAAAGCATGAAATAAAGATTGATCGTGAGGTTCTTGAGCAAACAATCGGTTTAAAAAGTTCGAATCCATCAAACGAAGCCTGGTGCGCTCTGCAGCCACAGCAGAGATGGTATAAGGGGAGTGAGAAAAATAAGCGCTGAGACCCAAAAACTGATCGGGTCCGAGGCGATCAAGCTCGACAATATACTGTTCATGATGTCGCACCATTCGAACCTCGCCCTCCAGAATAAGATAAAAGCGGGTGGGACTTTGCCCCTCCTGAAACAGTGTCTGATCCGGCAAAAAGGTCTGTTGTGGAGCCCCCACTGTTCGTTTTTGGGCTTCTTGTTGTTGCTCCATGTTGAGCGAGATCATTTGTCTGGGAAAGTATGCTGGAGGTGTTGGAGTTAACGAACCCTGTTCGACGATAGAGTGATCCTCCAGCAAGATCTCAAGAGGTGTATACGAAGGCAAAGTCAACACCAACTCTTGGCGCAGTGCTTCAACGTTGGGGTAACGTGCGTCGGGAGAGTTGTCCAAGCATCGAGATACAACTTGCTCAAGCAAATGAATAGATTCAAACTGCTGAAGATGGGGAGCCATTTGTTGCAACGCGGGAGGTTTGTGAAACAACTGTTGTTGAAGCAACTGGATCACATTGTTTCCATGAAAAGGCAGATGTCCAGTGAGCATCTGGTATAAGATAACACCCATGGCATAGATGTCGGTGCGGGTGTCAGTCTCTTCTCCTTTGCATTGCTCAGGTGCCATATAACCTGGTGTTCCATGAACCGTACCTGGCACAGTGAGCTTGGTCTCCATGTTGTCATAGGTTTCCAACTTGGCCATGCCAAAGTCACAAACTTTGACGAAGTCCTTGGTTGTGGGGTGCCACTTCAGCATAATATTGCTGGGTTTTAGGTCGCGGTGTACAATCTCCAGATAATGCGCTTTGTCCAGAACTTCACAGGTCTGTAGAGCGATGGAGAGGGCTCGCTGAGGCTCCAAACACTGCTCTTTTGCCAGAAGCTGAAATAGGGTCTGCCCCACGATCAACTCCATCACCAAAAAGAGCCCAAAATCAGGATCAACACCAAACTCAAAGAGTTTGACAGCATTCGGATGCTGCAAACGGATACCGATCTCCGCCTCACGCCGCAACCGACGAATGGACTTGGAATGATTCACGAGCTTGGAATGCAGTAACTTCAATGCCACCAACTGCTCTGTGGCGATATGTTTAGCGCAATACAAACGTCCGTTAGCACCCTCTGCCAACAGACGCTCCAGGATATAATTGCCCACACGATGACCCAGTGGATCTTCGACGTGCGTATCCAAAGGGGCTCCGCACATCGTGCAATGCGTCTGTATTGGGACATCTTCTCGGCAATACGAACATGTTATGGTGGAAGTATAATCAGTCGTCATTAGAACTCGTCAGCCATCATCAGAAAGTCTATGAACTCGGGAAACTACCTGCTCCCATGATGACGTAGCATAGCAGAAATCGCAACAAGCCTCTGGGATTTAAGGTGCGTAGCAGTCAATTGGACCGTACTTGTGGGACTGTTTTCGGGCAACCCCAAAGGTCATAAGAGAGAGGTGCCCTGTGCCAAGATGATGATGGATCTCTTCGGATGCACCGCCAATACGGGACAGGTTCCCCGGTCCATTTTCGTAACCAGCGGCGGCGACCACACCCTTGCCTGTCACTGGGTTGAAGACAATGTAGCGGGTTCCAGCCTTTGGGGCTTTCTTCCAGCGCATGTTGATATACCAGGTCTCGGCAATTGCTGGAGGTTTGCTGCGGCTGCCCTGACCGTAGTGGTTGGTTGGTTCACAGCAGGGGGCCCAGGGCTCTGTGCGGGTCATCGTATACCCAGAGACTTTCTCTGAGAGAGCGTAGTGCTCAGAGATTCGATCGCGAATCGACTTGGGCCAACCTGTAGGAAAGTGTTTCTTGCCGCTTTGAAGATTTGCTGTGTGCTCTTCAGCGGTAAGTAGATGTGCTTCCTTTACAACAGGCCCCGTGGCAGGCATCGATAGTAACTTTGTGGTGTTGATGCGAGGAATAGCATCACTTTTCATGCCACAACGGCTGTTGTCGGGAAAGAAGTGGACATAGATGCTGTAGGCACCGGGCTTCGGTGTTCCTTTCGAGACAAAAGTATCTGCGGCAATATAGTAAACACCTGGTGATATATGACGGCTCAGGCCCTTGTCATTACGGACCAGACAGGCACTTGCGCTGGGGCTTGAAAGAAGATGGATGTCGATGTCGACACCCTTGGCGTTGGTCAGCATTGCCAACAATGAACCTGGTTTTTTTACCTCAAAGACATAGAGGTATTCTCCACCACTTTCGTCGGTGTTGGGAGCGCAGTTGTAACGAGAAAAGCGCTTTCGCGTGGCTCGTTTGGTATCTCGGTTGTCCTTGTAAGGAAAGGAGCCAATGACAATGGGACAGTGGGCTCCACTACAAGAGGGGATCTGCGAGGTGTCAGGGGATGTTTCCTGTATAGGTTCAGGGACCTTTCTCTCCGGGGTGGAAGGCTCTGAATCAACCCAACGCTCTGGAGATGAGGTAGACTCTCTCGCTGTGTCAGGTTTCTCAGAAATGGCGTCGTTTTGTCTGTTGTCCTTGAGTCCAGCATCGTTGAGGTACTCTGAGGTTCCTCTCTCACGCAATATGCGTTCCTGAGAAGAGTGCTCTTTCTTGGACTCTACTTTTTCGCTGGTGATCCCATCTCCCAAAATAGAAAGCTCCCCTCCATCTTTAACAGATGGGAGTGATGTGGAGCAGGCATGGAAATAGGCCAGACAGAGCAACGACACCAGAAAGAAAATGAGCAGATTGTTGCTACATTTCTTCAACAGCTTCTTTCTCATTTAACAACATCCCATCCACTTTTGCTGGACCATCAAAATTTGATTTGGGCTTTGGCAAGATAACAGGGATAAGGTAGACTGTCAATCGGAACAGAGAAGACAACACTAATCTAATCACCTGAATGCACAGACTTTTCTTCGTATCATCGTTGACAGATTGAGGGAATTGGGATAGCCTGTGCTCAATCTTGTTTTTTTGTTTCCTTTTACTTCGAATGGGGTTTGAGCGTTTTTATGTCTGTAGCAATTGAAGTTTGTCCCAAGTGTAGCTATAAAAATACGGATAGTTTTCGACTTTGTCCCCAATGTCGATTTCCTTTGATGCTGGTTGCAGGCAAATACAAGTTGGAGCGCGAGTTAGCACAGGGTGGTATGGGGCAGGTTTATCTGGCTCAGCATATACACCTAGATTACGACACAGAACGTGTGGTTAAAGTGATCAAACCTGAGGTTTTTAAAACTTCAGGAATGGAGAAACGATTTCGGCGAGAAGTACAGGTAACAGCAGCACTTTCACAGCGCAATGAACATATCGTACGAATCTATGATGACTTTGGTGAAGAGAAAGGCCTCGGTCACTACTATGTTATGGAGTTTCTGCGAGGAACTCCTCTGACTGATATCATGCCACAAGAAGAGGGCTTGCCAGCACAAACAGCGCTGCATATCTTTTATCAAGTTTGTAAGGGATTGAGTGCAGCACACCAACAGAAAATTGTGCATCGCGATTTAAAGCCCGACAACATTTATTTGGTACAACGTGATGGGCAGAACTTTGTAAAAGTGATTGATTTTGGTATCGCTCGGGATGAGGCTGATTCAGCCACAAAGCTGACCAAAGGGGTCTTGGGTACTCCCATCTATATGTCACCAGAGCAGTGCAACAACGGCTTGATTGACGCTCGCTCTGACCAGTACTCTCTGGCTATTATTCTGTATGAGATGCTCAGTGCTCGCAATCCTTATGGAATGGATGGTGGGCAATTGGATAGCCAAACCATGCTGACAATGATGACAGCCCATTTGATGCAAGAGACGATCCCCCTCACGCAATGGCGACCTGATCTTGTAGGGCTGTCCGAAGTCTTGCAGCGTGCTATGTCCAAAGCTTCAGCACAACGCTACCCAACTCTCGATGATTTTTGGAATGCGATCGTTAGAACCCATCCTGGAGGGTTGCAGCTTCCCATGCTGGGTAAGGTCTCTAGAGAGCGCAACCAGTTTGGAGCATTCTCCCCCGAAACAGGGACAGGGACCTTGCCCTACTCCAAACAAACCTCAAACTCTCAAGGATTGCCCACAGGAGAAAGAATTCTTTCTCAAAGTGAACAGACAGAGATCTCTCAGGGAAACCGCTCCCTTTGGCTTGTTGTTACAATTCTTATGATTGTTGTACTTGGCGTCACTGCTTTTTTGTTTCAAGACCAACTGAGATCTGGAGGAGGAGGCAAAGTTTCCCTATCATCCAAGCCTTTGCGTGGTAAGCCCATCAAAAATCGGGTACGAACGGAAAAACCACGCCTGGTTGCTTTGGCAAAGAAGCAGCCTGTTCTGCGGAGGTTACCACTTTCTGTTCCAGATTCCTCCATGGAGTCCATCCAAGTCGAGCCCACCCGCCTAGCTCCACCAGTGGTGCGAACACGGCGGAAACATCGAGGACACCGGGTTCGTCGTCGGACAAGTCTTCGACGCAAAACACGAAGCCATCGGCGAGTGCGAACACGGCGGAAATATCGAGGACACCGGATTCGTCGTCGGACAAGTCTTCGACGCAAGACACGAAGTCATCGGCAAGTACGAACACGACATAACGCTGCGACTCGTGATGAGGGACCTTGTGGAGCGGGTTCACCAACACATCGGTGGGTTGTAACTCGGATGCAAAAGCCGCGTCGGGCACGTATCCGAATCGTAGGCTGCTCTGGATGTCGTGTGAAGCAAAAATCCGGTAAATATTGTTTGTGGATACCGAAGTCTCTCAAGCAGGCTCGTGTACAAGTGTCAGCAGATGGGCACCAAACCTGTATCTATCGACTGCGCTCTTCTGTCCGAAGTTTACGATGGTTACTGAAAGTAGAGGAGCCCGATGCATTGGCCGATGAGAACTACAATTGTACTTATCGGGTAAAGTAGGTTCGAATCCAGATGATTCACGAACGTTCTGCTAGGAATGGAATCATGCGGGCTAGCGAAGAACTCTCAAACAATTGTAATTTTCATCTACGAGATCATCGGGCTCCTCCACTTTGAATGTCCAACGGACATATTGTGAGCTTGTAGAAATTCGATGAGCACAGGATTGGAATCCTGAGGCTTTAATGCGAACACTGATGCTTTTGCGAGACTTGGGTAGCGTTAGGCAGTAGCCTCTTCTACGCCTCCTCACCCGGCAGGAACCACATCCTGAAAAGGTGAATTTGACCTTAATGCCTGTACGCTTAAACTGCCCCCAAATTTTCACCTTACCGGGTGGGTTTACTCCACATTTTCGACCTGCTATCCCCATGGGGATGACCTTGCTTCGGGCCTTCTTTTTCTGGGTACGTTTTCGTCGTCGAAGTCGACGTCTTATCCTCTTTCTGGGCTCCACTTTTGTATCGTCGATCACAGGCTCTTGCTCTTTGGGAAGAGTGGGTACGACCCGAGGAGTTGTGGCAATTTTTCTTTCAGGCTTGGAAGGCTTGCGGTGAGAGAGAAGCACCACTTTGGCTTTGTGTGGTCTGTTTTGACGGGTGTAAGGAGGCTTCTTGGAATTGGAAAAGAACTTATCTTTGAAGGTATAGACTCCTCCTACACTGAGAGCCAAAAGCAGAAGACCAAGTAGAGCAAACAAGGGAAGTTGAGAAGAAGATGTCCGTTGGATTGTTACCGGACGATGTGGACCACTGACTTTTTCTCCAACCACTGTCGCGCTGAGAGAGTCAGAGAGAGAGACATCGGGTGAATGAAAGGTTCCTGTTGGGGCAAAGGCTCGGTCTGCTTCGCAAGGCTGTCTGGTTGGAGCCAACTCTTTTTCTTTTGCTGCATCCCTCGGAAGAACAGTCGCGAAGCCTTCCAGATGTGAGTAAGGTGCCAGAGCTGTCCAAAACTCTTGAACACTGTGAAAGCGAGCTTCAGGTTTTTTCGCCAGAGCGATCTGCAGAGCCTGGTCAAGCATTTTAGGAAAGTGCAAGTCCGGTCGGCGCTCCAGCAGGGATTCAGGTACCTCTGTGAGATGTTTGAGCAAAAGAGAAGCCATCGCACTATCTTCAAAGGGTAGAGTTCTTGTGAGCAACTCATACAAGATGATGCCCAGCGCATAGATGTCAGTGGCAGCACTGATTGTGCTGTTGGTGCATTGTTCGGGTGACATATATGCCGGTGTTCCCAAGGCCCCCTTTGTCAGGCCAACATTGACTGTTCCATCGAGGGGTTTGGCAATACCAAAATCAAGGATCTTTACAAAGCAGGGGTCACCCTCTTTCTCGATCAAAAAGATGTTGTCTGGTTTGAGATCTCGGTGAATAATGCCTTTGGCATGAGCAAGAGAGAGGGCATCGCACATCTGAGCAAAGATATGAAAGACTTGTTGAAAGCTCATCGCTTTATTCTTGTACAAATATTCTTCAAGGCTCTCACCCTGAAGTAACTCCATCACATAGTAGCAGCCGATATCCTTCTCTTCTCCATGGTCGAAGATATTGATGATATGTTCGTTCTCATGGGCGATCTGCTTGGTTACCCGGATCTCTCTACGAAAGCGTGCTTCCATGCCAGGTAGCTCAAACACCTCTGGCCGAATGACTTTCACAACACAGGGTGCTGAAGACTGAGCTTGAGAAGCGATATAAACAACGCCAAACCCTCCCTCAGCAAGGGCTTTGTCCAGGCGGTACTTTCCTTCCAGGATACGAATAGGGAAGCTACAATCTGGACAAAAGGTCAGACTTTGGTGTCTGGCCTGGAGTGTAAACTGGCAATTTGGACAGGAACTGTGTGAAGCAAAAGAAGTCGGTGTGGTTGTCGATGTTTCAGAAGCGGATATAGGGGGTGGGTTCGCAACCATCGATGTTTCGGTAACTTCTTCCATAGAAGACTGTGTGGGTGCCCTGGCCTGAGAAAGAGCTTTGGAGGATGTATTGTCAAACGTTTGCCACTTCATGTTGTTCGATGCCGTATTTACCTCGAAGAGAGGTGGTGTTTAGGGTTGAGTTGTGAGAGAAAACGAAACGAGAACATTGGAAGGTTGGGCCAAAGCTGAGGCTTTTGGCTTGGGTTGGGTCGCATACACGATGAGACCCACAGCTACAGTCACCAACCCTGCTCCGCCAGCGATCCAGCCCACGGTGTATAGGGAGTTTGCGGTCTGGTAACTGTCTTTAAAACTTTTGGTTTGGGTCGCTGTTACTAGCTTTCCGTCAAGCGGCTGCTGTTGATTAAAGGCAATCAAGGCTTTATCTGCACGCTCGTTGTTGGTGCTGTTGGTACCTATCGCGACACCAACCAGAACCCCCCCACCTACAACCAAAGCTGCACCCACTCCCGTGAGTATCCAGGGCATGGTGCCGGCTGACTTCGGTGGCTGGACAGGGTGAACTCTTACAAGTGAACGAGGTCGAATGGCTACCTGAGCTGGTTTGGGCTTAAAAGTAAAAACCGCAGCAGCCTGCCCAGGACGTAATTGCAATACCTTAACTTGCGGTGTTTGTTTCGGGTATGTGATTACGACAGTATAATTACCCGGACGCAACTTCTGTTGAAAGGTGATCCCTTTTTTTGTCAAACTCTTAAAGCGATAACCTCCAGAAAATTTGGCTATTGCTTTGGTTGAGCCTGTTGTTATTGTGACCAGAATATAACCGATCTTCTCTTGGATACGTCCTTTGAGTAGATTGGCCAGGTTCTTTTGAGAAGCACCCTCATAGTACTTCTTTTTTATCATTAAGCTGACATAAGAGAGAGCTTGTTCGTACAAATAGGATTTTTTGATAGCTGATGGTTCTCTCTTTGCTGCTCGACGCAAACAGAGCGAAGCATTGCGGAGATATTGTGAGAGTTGGGAGCGGTCTTGCACCTTCAAGGTTGGCTTCTTCTCCAAAACTCCAGCGAGCCCTCGAAAGCACTGAGATGCGCGAACATATTGTTTCTTCTTGAAGTACTCTTTGCACAGCTGGGTATTGGCAGCGTAAGCGGAGTGCTCAGGCAAAAACAGCCCACTCCCAAGGAGAAATCCCCCCCACACAGAAAGAATGACAATTGCTCTTGGCACCTTTACCTCCATCATTGTTCATGACCTCTAGTGTTGTGCTCAACTCTAGCAAAGACTTCCCTTTAGAGCAAGTCTCGAAGCTTAAAGATAAAAGTTACAGAATGAGCACTCCGCGAAGCCCTGACCCGAGAGAGAAAACTCTCCACGTAAAAAGTTATTTTACAGAGAACAAGCTCCTGCATCGTGTTGCAAGAAAAGAGAACAAGTTCCAGTCTTGTGTCGGGGAGCGACAGAAAAAATGAAATGAGGCTCTTTGTGAGGAGCCTCCAAATCATGTATCATAGTTTGAGAAAGCACGATCGACACAGGCCATATGCCTGTTGCAAGAAAAACAATAGAAACTCACTCGTTTGAATCTTTCATTGGATAAGGTGGTGGCAATGAAGTTTCTTAATGTACAGTCTTCAGTACATTGGCTTGGACTCCTTGGATTCCTTCTTTTTGTTGGGCTGGCCAGTTGTTTAACTCCCCCACATCTTGGAGGGCTTCCCTGTTCTCAGGATACAGATTGTGAGGTCGAGTTGAAGTGCCTAAAAGGATTCTGTGGTGGACCCAACTATTGTCGTAAAGACTTTGATTGCCGCCAAACAACGGTCTGTCGAAATTCCCAATGTGTTGCTGCATCTGGTGAGAATTCTCAAGAAGCCAAGACAGAAAAGCTCACAGAGAAACCGAAAGAAACTTCGACTCAGAAAGAGGTGACTTCGGAATCTTCCAAAGAATCCCCCGCCCCAGAGAAGTCAGCCTCTGAGCCGTCCAACAAAGAGTGGAATGATGCCTCAGCCCCAGAAGAGAAACCAGGTGAAAAGCCTCCAGGTGAAAAGCCTCCAGGTGAAAAGTCTCCAGGTGAAAAGCCTCCTCAAGAGGTTGTCAAAGAGCAATCTTCCGGTTGTGCGAACAAGACTTCTTGTGTTTCAACATTCACTGGAAAATGTGAGACGCAAGGATACAAAGAAGGAACAGCAACGGTTGCCGAGTTTTCGAGCCCATCGGGAATTGCGATTGACGCAGCGGGCAATGTTTATATCGCAGACACTCGAAATCACTGTATTCGCAAAGTCGATCCCCAAGGCAATACCTCAATCTATGCAGGTCAATGTACCAGTCCTGGCAAAAACGGTGGAGATAGACTTACATCGGCTCGTTTTCGACTCCCTCAAGGCATGACCTTTGACTCTTCCGGGCATCTTTATGTGGCAGACACAGGCAACAACTGTATCCGCAAAATTGACGGTAGAACGGGAAGAGTTTTACCCTTTGCAGGACTCTGTGGAGGCAAAGGCAACAGTGTTCCAAAGTCGATAAACTCATCTGTTGCTGCCCTACAGGCTCGTTTTGATGCACCAAGTAATATCATCTTCGATGCTACCCCGAAGAACTTTTATATCGCTGATAGCAAGAACTATTGTATTCGGAAAATCGATAAGAATGGAAACTTGAGCACCTTCGCAGGCACCTGTACGCTCAAAGGTACAGTAAGTGGATACAAATTAAGTAAAACCAGCTTTTTGAATCCCCAGGGACTGGCCAAAGTAGGGAAGATTCTTTATGTGGCAGATCTCCCCACAGGTAACAACACAGGCCGACTCGTTGAAGTAAGTGGTAAAACAGGAATTGATGTTGCAATTCGTAGCGGTTTTTTTTCGGGGGCTTATGGAGTGATTTCTCATGGAAGCAAAGGCCTGCTTGTGAGTGACCACATTGCAAACAGCATCAAACGGCTGGTGAATGGAAACATAAGTCTTGTTGCCGGAAAATCAGGAAGTGCCGGATTTAAGAACGCAGAAGCTCTCCAAAGTAAGTTCAAGCTTCCTCAGTTGATGGCCCTCTATCAAAACAATCTCTACATCCTTGATACCGGTAACCATTGCATTCGCAAGCTTTCTCTCCCATAAAACCAACGGGCTTGGGCCAACCTTGCCAACTCCTCTTCACAATCCATTGTTCCCAGATAAAGTTGCATTCTTTATTGCGATTGCTCTCGTATATCTGCCAGTGTCGTATTCTCCGACCACTCCAGATGACTCGACTTGAGTTGACTCCAGTAATAATGAAGAGGGCAAGGATTGACCGCATTGCATCGTTCCCAACCAAACGCACAAGGCTGAGCCTCAGGGTTGTAATCCACAGCACGTAAGACATCAAGCATACTGATATCTTTGGGAGGCTTCGCCAAAATAAACCCACCTCCATGCCCTTTCTGGGAAACAACCAGACCTGCTGTAACCATCCGACGCATAATTTTCGACAGATAATGCACAGGTATGCTTGTCTTCTCAGAAAGACTCCTCGCCGGAATAGGCTGTTCCAAAGGCATGATCGCCAGATAACTCATCGCACGCAGCGCGTAAACGACTGTCTGATTCCAATGCATCAAGCAACTCCTCTACTTTCTCTCATATCCACACTCGCCGTTCTCACTTGATCTTCGTCATGGACAGTTTTCCTCTGAAGTATACACTTCCTCTTGCTGGACTCAAAATATCTCTATTCCGATCAAAAAAGACTTGACGGTCTATTGATAGTTGGATATTATAGTCTATAGAGATTTTTGTCTAGTGAATTAAATTATTTTCGATAAGGGCTTCGAGAGAGCGAAGTCTTTCTGGGAAGAGATCAATCTGGGAAGAAGGAGAGGCCAGGAATGGGAGATCGACAGGGTTCGCAAGGATGGTTGATGTTGGCGGTAGGTTCTCTGGTTTTAGCGGGGACGCTCTCGATCATCTTGGTGATTGGGCGTTTGCCTGTATTGAATGAGTGGATCAATGATCCCCTGTTTGCGCGTCGTTGCCTTGTGATTCATGTCAACCTGGCTTTGGGAGTTTGGTTGTATAGTTTTCTCGCTTCCTTGTTTCTTGCGTTACCTGCGCAATCTTCGGGAAAAGGGGGGCAGCGTTCTGTACTGCTTGGTCTTCTCGGGGTTCTTTTGTTTGTGTCTTGTGGTGCGATCACAGGTGTGCGTCCGGTCTTATCCAACTATATCCCGGCTCTGGATCATCCTCTTTTCGTTGTGGGTTTGGTAGTATTTGGGATCGCTGTCATCGGGACCTTTATGAAGTGGGAGCGGTGGATCGAGAGTTCGGGTGACTCAGGATTTTTAAAGCTACCCGCTGCGACTCGTGTGGGTTTGCGTGCTTCAGCGTTCGCATTTTTGTTGGCGATGTTCACTTTTATGGGTGCATGGTGGACCACACCTACAAGTATGTCCGCAGGCTCTTATTATGAGTTGGTGTTTTGGGGAGGTGGGCATGTCTTGCAGGTTGCGAGTGTGGCAGCGATGCTCTCTGTGTGGGTGCTGCTCCTGGATCGTGTTCTGGGTTTTTCACCTTTGTCGCATCGTTGGGCGAGAGTGTTGTTTGGCCTTCTTTTGGCACCAGCATGTGTGGCCCCTTGGTGGGCTTGGCAGGGAACAACAACAGCCACTTATTATCCGAGATTTACGATATTAATGCGATGGGGCATCTTCCCTATCGCCAGTTTGATCCTGCTGGCGTGTTTGTTGGCGATTTTTCGTGGACTTCGGGCGGGAAATAGAAAGAAAGAGTCTTTGAAAGCACCCTATTTGTGGGGTTTTCTAGCGAGTGCATCCCTCACGGTCTTGGGCTTTGTGTTGGGTGCGATGATTCGCAGTTCAAGTACGTTGATTCCCGCGCATTATCACGCGGCGATCGGTGCGGTAACGGTGTCTTTTATGACAGTTACCTATTTGTTGTGTCAGGAGTTTCGATGGGATTGGTCCAGCGCTAGGATGAAGCGTTTGGCGAGATGGCAACCTGTTGTATTTGGCGTAGGACAAGTGGTGTTTGCGCTAGGTTTTGGATATGCGAAAATGGCCCGTAAGATCTATGGCCGTGAACAAAACATTCGCTCCACAAGTGAGCAAGTAGGGATGTGGTTTATGGGACTGGGTGGGCTCGTCGCGGTGGTGGGAGGGTTGCTTTTTCTGTCATTGGTCATTGTAGCTTGGCGTCGTCGAAAGCCTGTACTACCTTTACTCGATTCATGGGAGAGAAATGATGAGTCAGTCAAAGAAGTCTCCACAGGAAGAACCGGCCAAGGAGGTGGTGGAGCAGGGTATGTCTCCGGAGCCCCCGGAAGCCGAGGTGCATCCCTTGCAAAAGCTCATGGACAATCCATGGCTTCTCCTCTTTCTGGGTGTTGTGATTCCAGTCCTATCGTACACAGTGTGGGGTCTGATTGATATGTGGATGATGGGACCTGCCAAATTGCCATAAAAAAGTTGGCAAATCATCGATTTTTTTAAGTCGTTCATAATGTGAGATCTACAATTGTTCGTTGATGGTTGATGGCTTTGAAAAGGCAATATTGTTGCTGCGTGTTCGCGGTACTGCATCTTCTCTTTTGCCTTCTTCGACTACAACGAGCTGTTATCTTTCTGGAATCTGTTGGAGAAGGAGAACGCGATGAGTATACATCCTCCCAAAAAAGGATGGTTCCACGCTCCCAAAGGTGCCGAAGCCATGTGGGTGGGAATAGCACTAACGTGGTGCATGGTCATGTTTGCTGCGATGCCATTTTGGCATTTTAAAGGCAAACAAACAAGTTCAGGTGAGTCGTATCGAGTGAAGCCAAAAGACTTTGTCAAACGGGTGAATCGCTGGGTAAAAACTCACAAAGTAGGAAAGGATAAAAAGCTGGGGATACCTATTGTTCAGCCTGAGCCGGGCGGTAACGCTTACCTCCTGGGTCGAATGTGGATGTGGTATCCGATCATTAAACTGAAAGTAAACCAGACATATCGTCTGCATATCTCTTCGGCAGACTTGCAACATGGATTTTCTCTTTTGCCGATTAATATGAACTTTCACATCCTACCGGGTTATGACCACGTTCTTACGATAAAGCCGACGCGAAAAGGTACATTCCAAGTGATTTGTAATGAATTCTGTGGAATTGGCCATCATCTCATGACCGGCAAGATCATTGTGGAATAGGAGACGATGATGGGTAACTTTCTAACTGGACGTTCTCGTACGTGTGACACTACCGGATTATCGGTATGTCTTGATGCACAATTCTTTATTCGCCTCAACGCTGTGTTGGCGGTGGTTTGTATTTTAATCGGTGCATCTGTTGGTGTTTTAATTGCACTAACACGCTGGTCTGCTGTGCACCTGCTCAACGCAGTTTGGTACTACCGGCTGCTGACAGTACATGGTTTGAGTATGTTGATCTTCTGGATCATCTTTATGGAAATCGCCATACTCTATTTTGCTGGAACTTCCTTACTTAACAGTCGACTCTTCTCAAGAAAGATCGCCTGGGTATCTTTTCTGATGATGGCCGTAGGTGCTGTCATGGTAGAAGTCATCGTTTTCATGGGTAAGGGCGATGTCTTAATGACATCGTATGTTCCTCTCAAAGCCGATCCCAACTTCTATTTGGGAATTATCTTATTTTCCGTGGGCACGCTGATCGGCGTGTTTAACTTTTTCGCAACGGTCTATATTGCACGTCGCGACAAAACCTACGAAGGCTCCATGCCTTTGGTTGCTTTTGGGGCTTTGGCCGCTGCGATCATCGCCGTGGTCACCCTCCTACACGGTGCTTCTGTGATGATCCCTGCCTACTTCTGGTCGTTGGGTTGGATCAAAAACTTTGATGCGGGTGTATATCGTTTGCTTTGGTGGGGCCTTGGACACCAATCCCAACAGATCAATGTGTGCGCTATGGTTGCTGTTTGGTACTTCTTGGGAACCCTGACCACTGGCGCAAAGCCCATTAATGAGACCGTTTGTCGTGCAGCTTTTGTACTCTACATTCTGTTCATCAACCTCGCCTCCGCCCATCACCTCCTGGTTGATCCAGGCGTTGGCTCTGTGTGGAAGATGTGGAACACCTCGTATGCGATGTATCTCGCAGTGATGGCTTCGATGATTCATGGCTTCACTGTTCCAGCATCCGTCGAAGTAGCACAGCGCTCCAAAGGCTTTACCAAAGGTCTCTTTGGGTGGTTGAGCAACGCACCATGGCGCGATCCAGGCTTCTCTGCCTTCTTCCTTTCCCTCCTTATTTTCGGGTTTATCGGTGGTATCACAGGTGTTACTCTGGGTACTCACCAGATCAACATCATCGCACACAACACCCTCCGTATTCCCGGTCACTTTCATGCCACCGTTGTTGGTGGAACAACCCTGGCCTTTATGGGGCTAACTTATTATGTTGTCCCTCTGATCTTTCAAAAAGACTTTTACTTTAAAGGCGTTGTTCGATTGCAGCCCTATGTTTTTGCGGTTGGGCTCTTGCTGATGTCGATCGGTATGTCCTTCGCTGGTTCCTACGGTGTTCCACGCCGTCACTGGGATGTTGGATTTACTGGCGCACCGATGGCTGCTGGCTTTGAATCAGGTGCTCACACCATGCTAGCATTGGTTGGTATTGGTGGAAGTATTCTGTTTATCGCTGCATTGATGTACATCCTTCCTGTCGTTCTGACCGTCTTTTTTGGCCGCTCCATCGCTGGCCAAAAGATGCCTTCCTGGCAAGACGCAGAAGCGGATAAAAAATCCCTTGAGGCTTATACCACAGATCACACTCCCAAAGATGGACGCTTTAAAATCCCGGGAACTGTCGTTCTTGTCGGCATCTTCTTTGTTTGCTTTGTGGTCTATTACTTTGCCAACTGGAAGGCTTTGGCCGACGTTTGGCACGTCCGATAATCCATAGCCCACATGATTCACAAACACTCTGCTACGGCTTGCGACAAACAACGTGAATCATGCGGGCTAGCTCTATATTCTTATGAAAAATCCGGATGACATTCTTATGAAAAATCCGGATGACATTCTTATGATGGGAACCTGGCAGCCTGTAAAAGAAATGGATATAGCGAAATATCCTGTATATCCGTGGGGCTGAAGCCCCACTCTGAGGTTCTCTGAACTATCCCTTCGGGGCACTCTGAACACTTTGTCCCTCAGGAAAAACGAGAGAGTTGAGCCGATTTTCGTCGGTTTTTTCTTCCTCATAGTGAGGGTTCAGCCCATACGCACCAGGATAAGGTCCCAATTTTCTCTTTGCTTTCTTTTTTCTCTTGGGGAGGGGTCGTAATGCGCTCAGAAAAACATAGCTTTGAGAGCCTCGGAGTGGTAGAACGTTTCTTTAATGGATGGCAGTTTCCTGCCTTTGCATTGTCTACAGTTGTCTTTCTCAATGTCTTGATGTTTGGTGTTTTACTTCTTCCCAGCACATCTTCTTTATGGGGAGGCATGGTTCAAGATTTTAAAGTGTGGTGTTTTGGTTACAACCCTACCACTGGCAATCTCGACTGGGGCTATGTGTTCTCTATGCTTGCCAGCACATTTGTGCTTGTGGGAGTGATACTTCTTGTTTGGGGGGGGCGCTTGTTTGTCCAGCTGCGTCGAGGGGTTCGTCCTTTCCTCCCCTATATTGCGGTGTCTTTTCTTCTGGTAAGTTCAACAGGAGTGACCTTTGCGCTGGTATACAAGCCAGCCTCTTCTTCCAAAAAAGAAAAAGCCTTCCCTGCGGAAGCTCTGCGTACAACTCATACTCCACCCTCTTTTACATTGCTCAACCAAGAAAAACAGAAGGTGTCTTTAAAGCAGTTTCGGGGCAAGGTTGTGATGGTGACAGGAGTGTACTCCTCTTGTGGCTATACGTGCCCAATGATTCTCGCCCAGATCAAGCGAGTCTTGCGTACATTGCCCCCAAAACAACAGAAGAATGTTCATGTGCTCGCGATCACACTTGATCCCAAACGCGATACCACCCAACGATTGAGCAATATGGCAAAAGCTCACAAAGTCAAAGCTCCGACCTTTAACTTGCTAACAGGGGAAGTTAGCGATGTGAATCGCGTGCTTGATTCTTTCAATTTTGCCCGAAAGCGAAATCCAAAAACAGGGGTTATCGATCATGTGAACCTGTTTATCCTGATCGATCGCAAAGGCAAGATCGCCTATCGTTTTACGCTTGGAAAGCGGCAAGAATCCTGGCTGACTCAGGCTTTGCAATTGCTTCTCCGCGAAGGTCAGACCACCCCTACATCAAAGACTCAAAGTTAATAAGCAACCCGTTTGCCTTTGGATGGGCCATGAATCAGAGAGCATGGACCCATGTAGGATCGATAACGCAACAAGATTGACATGCCAGTCATCCAAGACACGGTAAAGCTGGCGTGCCAATCCGAAAGATGTAACATTTGTTGGATCAATGATCCTTCCTGTTACATAGAAGAAGGGAGAATACGAGAGTGAAAGAAGTCGTCGCACCATCTGAAAATAGGATGGTCCATCGTTCGCAACATAAAGTAGAGCAGACACGACCTGGTACCCTTGTATGGGGAGAATCTGTGTTGCGCTTTTTGGAGCGCGGCTGGCTGTGGCTTCGGACCATGGTTGGAAAATGGATTCCAGAGGCATTGCACCCTTTAACGCAGTTGGGTGCTATTGCCAATGTCACATTTATCATTGCCGCAATCACAGGGGTCCTGCTACTCTTTTGGTATGTTCCCAGTGTACACAAAGCTTATACTTCATTGGAGATGATGAAGCAGTCTCCATGGCTA
This sequence comes from Myxococcales bacterium, assembly GCA_027005175.1. Taxonomy (GTDB): domain Bacteria; phylum Myxococcota_C; class UBA6777; order UBA6777; family UBA6777; genus M3003. The sequence continues at coordinate 6,849 of JALTMC010000836.1, read as the reverse complement.
GCCCAACTTCTACGCTCTCTTCATAGGTATAGCTCAGACGCTTGTATGTTATTTGTACTCCTGCATGCGATACAGATTATCCTCGCCCGAAAAATAACAGGCCCCCAATGGCTAGCCTGGATCACAGGAATCCTTGCCATGGCGACCTTGTGGTTTGTAGGTTGGACCGGATATTGGCTGGTTTGGGATGATCGCGCCGCTCAAATCGCTGTGGGTACATCCAAACTTCTCGATGTCTTGCCTATCTTTGCAGATCCTCTCTCTCGTTCTTTTCTGGTCAATAGCAGCGTCAATAGCTTGCTGTTCTTTATTATCTTCTTTTTTCATATGCTCATCCCTCTGGTCTTCGCAGTCCTGATCTGGATTCATATCACTCGTTTAAGTTTGTCGCGGTTTCTCACCAACTCCCGGATGACCGTTGCAATTTGTATAAGCCTTGTCGCGATTTCACTGTTCTTTCCGGCTTTTTCATCCAAACCCGCTGCGATGCAAGCTGTGCCGTCAACCCTCGGTATGGATTGGTTCTATATGCTGCCCATTTATCTCACAGAGCGACTGCAAGGAGGCACCCTTTGGGCCTTAAGTATGGGAGTAACATTAATCGCTCTAAGTATGCCATGGTGGCTTGCCCGACGACGCGCCCCTGCTGCCGTCATTAACGCCTCTCGATGCAATGCTTGCAATGCATGTTATACAGACTGCCCTTATAACGCGATCTCCATGATTCCAAGAGAAGGCAAGTATCCTCTGCTTGCGCAAGTTGATCCTGCAAAATGTGTAGGGTGTGGGGTTTGTGTTGGCTCATGCGACTCTTATGGAGTGACATTTCCTGCGCTAGAGCCTCTTGATGTACGCAAACAAATGGACGGTTGGCTGGATGAGTCCAAAGAGAAGGATGCCCCGATGGTGGCGTTTGTTTGCGCTGAATCTGCAGCAAGCTCTCTCCATGTCGATGAAGTTACAGGATTGTGTGATGAGCTACCAGGGTACCGTGTACGTCCTGTTCCATGCTCAGGTTGGGTTCATATGCTCACCATCGAAAGAGCCATTCGTCACGGTGCAGACGGGGTTTTGGTTGCGGGCTGTGGTCCCGATGCTGCCTGTCGCCTTGGAGATACCTGGACCACACAACGAATCGAAGGCAAACGTGAGCCCCAACTTCGCGAAGATAAGTTGAATGGGAAACCCCTGCTTCACGTCTCTTTTGAGCGTTCCGAGCCCGAGGCTTTCTTAAAGACAGCAAAGGCCTTTCGAGAACAAACAAAAGCACCACCAAAAGACTCCTTCCAACGTATCGGTGCTGGCCTCGTGACCATCGTAGTGTTGATGGGGCTTGGCTGGCTGATATGGGGACTCAGCGATGCAACATACCAGAGCGCGGCAGACCAACGCCCCATGCTGGTTGTATCCTTCAAACACCCAGGGCAGCTTATAAAAGCCAAGGCTTTATCCAAAAAGGAACAGGAAAAGCTCTTGCCACATATGCGTGGAATGAAGCAGGTTCAGCGCAAACGTGTTCCCGTGCGTCTGCGTGTTTGGGTAGACGGAGCGATCGTCACGCAACGCTCCTTTCGTCCCAAAGGCATCTTTGAAGATGGCAACAGTATTGCGATCGAACGGGTTCCGGTGAAGGCAGGTCTCCACAAGGTACGTGTCGAGATCAGTGACACGCCGAACTCCAAAGAATGGAACTACAAAACATCGCGAAACATCCGATTCCGTCCCTCCTACCGAAGAGTGGTTCTGTTTAACAAAGTGCGAGGTTTCCAATGGCATTGAACACAACTTCTTTGAGCCCATCCACCCATGTCACATCCTCACGTTCATCCGTGAAACAGTGGACTCGTGATGTGATTGCATTAACAAAGCCTGGGATTGTTTTCTCTTCCGTGCTGACCGCTGGCGGAGGTCTTTGGCTAGCAACCACTCCGATCTCGATGTGGCTGACCCTGGCAACTTTGATCGGCACAGGCCTCTCTGTCGGAGGTGCCTGTGCGCTCAATATGTTCTTGGAGAGAAATACCGACGCGATGATGCCGCGCACCCAGAATCGTCCATTGCCTGCTCATCGATTGCCTCCTCGTACAGCTCTGCTTACTGGCCTAGGACTCGGCCTCTCAGGGTTCTTGATTCTATGGTTTGCTGTCAATCCTCTCACAGGTCTTTTGTGTGCGCTCGCTTATGTTAGCTATACTTTGATTTACACCCCCCTCAAAAAACGCACTTCACTTGCCTTTGTGATCGGTACATTGCCTGGCGCAATTCCCGCTCTCATGGGCTGGACCGCTGCCGCAAACAGTATCTCTCTCGAAGGCTCTTCTCTGTTCATTATTATGATCTTTTGGCAACTTGTTCACTCTCTCGCTCTTGCTATGGGACTGCGATCTCAGTATGCAAAAGCAAATATCCCAACATTCACAGGTGTATATGGGATGAAAGCGACGCGATATGTCGTCTTCCTTTTCACCCTGGGTCTGATTCTAGCAAGCCTTCTACCCATCGCATGGCAGCAAGCGAGTTGGTGGTACGGAGCCCCCGCACTTATGCTTGGAGGCTGGATCTTTGGCTCTTGCCTTTCTTGGTTGCAGAGCACTCAACCTGTGAAACAAGCCAAACGATTTTTCTTGCATACCCTCCTCTACCTCGTCCTCCTCTTCGGAGCTTTGATCATGGGAACCATCTTCTAACCACCTGTTTCAAGCATAGAAATCAGATTCGAACCACCTGTTTCAAGCATAGAAATCAGATTCGAACCACCTATCAGAGACAGTCCTTCCATACCAAGCCCAAAAGCATGACAGCTTCGAACCACCTATCAGAGACAGTCCTTCCATACCAAGCCCAAAAGCATGAATTTCTGCAAGTAGGAGAAGAAGCCCGTTAACACCGGTCGAAAGTCCCCTTCTATAGCAGATACCATAGCATGAGGATTTACGGTCTTTTTTCGTAAATCCTCATGCTATGGTATCGTACCGTAAGGCTCCCTTATCGCAAGAGAGCAGAGACCCGTCCAAACCCAACAAGGAGGTCAAAGCAGGTATGATGCGCTTTTGGAGTATGCTCTTTCTCGCTGCTTGGTGTATTGGTGTGGGAAGCGTCTGGGCCAGCCAGGAGAAGCCCGACCAGGACAAAAAGTTTAAACGATGGGTTGACGAACTACACAACCCAGATGCCTGGTCGCGTATTCGAGCCTTAGAGCGAATAAGACGATGGACAGAGTTTCAAGACACCGTCATCAACTGGCATCTCCAAGCCCTTCAAGACCCAAGCAAAGATGTTCGACGCAAAGCAGTGGTATACCTGGGCAACCAAAGCTCCTATTACAAAAGAATCATACCCGCCCTGGTGCGAGTTCTCCGCGACAAAGATGTGAAGGTTCGTGTCCTTGCCGCAATCGCTTTAGGCCGATTTAAAACCCACCCAGCGACATTTATCTTTCGACTGAAGAAAGCTCTACAAGATCCTCATCCCGAGGTCCGCGCCCAAATGGCGATCACCTTCGCAAGAATGGGTTCTGCCGCTCGCTTTGTGCTACCTAATTTACTTCAGATGGCTCGCAAGCAAGCCACCAAACCTCGAAGCTTCGCAACCTATGCATTGGGTCGTATTGGAGCCCAATACACCGTGTCCTTGCCCCGGATCTTGCCTGTCTTGCAAAAAAATCTCAGCGCCCAAGCTCCCTCTGTAAGGGAAGCTGCTGCTCGCGCCCTAGGACATATCGGCCTGTCAGCCAGACAAACCATTCCCGCTTTAAACAAGCGATTTCAGGATACCAGTGAGGGCGTTCGACGCAGTGTCGTGTGGGCATTGATTCGTATGGGGCCTCTCGACAATCGTGTCATTCAAAAGCTGCTAGACGCCTTGTATGACAAAGATGCAACGGTGCGCTCTCTTGCTTCGGAAGCTTTGGGCAAACAAAGCAACAAGATCATCCCTGTCTTAAAGAAGTTACTTCGGGCCAGAAAGGCTGAAGTTCGTCGCCATGCTGCCGAAGCTTTAGGTCAAATGGGGCCACGTGCTGCAAAACAAACACACCGACTTCTTCGTCGTAGACTTCGTGACAACGCTGAAGAGGTTCGGCTTGCGGCAGTTCATGCCTTGTGTAGAATGCAAGCACAACAAGCGATCTATGGATTAATCCGACGACTACGTCGCGATCGTTCCTGGCAGGTTCGAGAGGAAACAGCCCTTCATATCTGGCGAATGGGAAAGAAATCCCGTAAAGCAGTCCCTGCCCTTGTCAGACTGTTGTACAAAGACAAACGTATCGAAGTCCGTCTCGCTGCGATTAAGACACTTGTCCGTATTGGACTCCAACGCTGGTCCGTCACTGCGTTTCGTCGAAACCTTCGGGATGACCACGCAGGGATCAGACTCGCTGTGGTCCGAGCCTTGGGGAGATTTGGCCGAAAAGCTCGCAAAGCCGCCCGCTCCCTGAGCCGACGACTCCGACGAGAGAAAGATACCACCGTCAAACATGCTGTCATTCGGGCACTGGCTCGTATCGGCTCTCGACGCGGCGTCAAAGCCCTCACACGCCTACTCAAAAAGAAAGACGACGAGTTCTCTCTCGACGCACTCAAAACACTCCAACAGCTCGCACCCCGCTCTCGACGAGCCATTCGAATCATCACAAAGACTTTACAATCACCCGACCCCGAGCTTCGTACCCAAGCTGCCTATACTCTCGCTCACGTAGGCAAGATCCGAAACTACATTCGTAAAAAGATCCTCAAAGCACTCAAAACCCTTCAAAAAGATCCCAGCCTCTCAGTACGCCGTGCTGTAGCCTATGCAACCAAACGCCTCCAACCCAAAAGAAAGAAGCCCACGAAACACAAAGGACACAAACACAAGAAATCCACCCGCAAAAATCATGGATGACCGTCTGCTCTTATGCCTTGGGAAGAGAGTTACGAAAAGCAGCGACGTCTTCAAAGTCAAATATTTGTTTAAGAAGTTGTTGTAGTTCATCGTGGTTGAGAAGATCAAGTCGCTCAAGAGTGGTTTTTCGTATTCGGGGAAAACGTTGTTGGGCGATAGAGCAAATCGCTTCTCTCAGCCCTGCTTCTAAAATAGAAAGACCTTCTTGCTTGCCTCTTTCTTCCCCTCTTTTTTCCCCGATCTCCTCACCCTCTCGCAACCCTTCCTTATAAGAGAGGGCCATTCCTGAATAGTAATCACGATGCATCCTCATCCTGGAATCATATTCCATACGCATAGCCGGATCTTGACTCAGCCGCTCTAACTCCTCAAGAGCCTTCCTGTAGTTCTCATCTTTCCATTTCTCTACGATTTCTGGACTCATCTTGTCACCCTCCTTTAAAAAGAAGACCCACTTTTCCAACGGATCTGCCACATCAGACACTTCCGCCGTAAATTTGGGAAGCTCAATGAAATGAATCTGCCCCATATCAGTCAGGGTTACTCCTGCTTCTCTTTCTTGCCACATCCAGCAAGTATGGTATCTATCAATCTCTGCGAACATCTTAAAATCGGTAAACACAATGGAGAGTACAGGTCGGAGTTTGTCATAATCATGCCCGACTCTAAGTTGGTTACCAAAAATCTGCGCCCAGTAGTAGACCATTCTCTCTCGAAACATCGTATGCCATTGGCACTGAATCTCAATATCAAAGATACGAGCAAGCTGATCTTTCGCTCGTATATCCAGAACAGGACCTTTCGCCAAGAGGCTTTGTTTACCCAACTCTGGAGTGAGGAGTTCCACTTCAATGATCAAGTCATCATCGGTTCGTTCCAGCACTGCATTGAGCAAGCTGATCAACATAGGCTTGCTGTGTTCTTGCCCAAATAAGGCTTTGAACACAAAGTCAACTTTGGGAGAAAGTAGCTCTTCAGGCATTGTTCATAACTCTTCATAGACTCCAACAAAAGCAATCAACTCAAGAGTCTACACCTCTATTTGTAAGTGGTCAAGAGAGTAGGAGAGCCCCTTCTGAATACAAAAGCAGCCATGTCAAGGGAAAAAGACGATTGCGATAATAGAGAACACTCATAGCTATGATAGCTAAAGCACCTGCCTTTACCTATATCGCGGGCTGCTTAAACCTCCTTGTTGCGGGGGTACGCGGTACCGAATGCGACCCGGCCCAGCACCATAGCATGTCGGGGGTTTCGTTAGAACAATACGGGCTCTCTCTACAGAGCTTTCTTGCTTGACGAGACGAAATCGCCTATTTCTAGGTCATACAGTGACGCTGCGTAAGAAATGCAGTGAGAGCGATACAACAGGAAAACCTCCTATTTGTCTTGCTTTCTATGATGTACAGCAAAAGGAAAGAATGATGTTGAAGTCAACGCCAAGTACGAGAATAGGACGAGGTCTTTTGGTCTTCCTTTTCACAGGGTTAATCATTGGCATTCCTGCCTGTGGCAAAGAGCTAGGAGATCCGGGTGCCCCTTGTATTTTTGGTTCCGACTGCAAAGATAGCCTCAAATGTGTGAATGAAAGATGTGCTTCAGGCAGCACCGAAAACACACCGTGTACCAAGGACTCAGAGTGTGAGAAAGGGCTTAAGTGCGTCGAGAAGAAGTGTCAACTGAAAGGCAAGTCCTGCGAAAAAGACGGTGATTGCAGTGGCAAAGAGCGATGCTCAGGTCAAAAGTGCTTGGAGCCGCTGGGAAATGGAGAGCCATGTCTCGACACCAAAGGCTGTAAGGCACCTTTGGTATGCGATGCAAAGGGTCGCTGTGGTGATACGGGAAAACCTGGAACCAAAGCCCTTGGAGAAGCATGTAGCAAAACGGAAGACTGTCAGCGTGGTTTGGCATGTGATCCCAAAAAGAAGCAATGCCAGGAAGGTGGTGATATCGGTGCTCCCTGCA